>MVAA01000005.1 GCA_003266105.1 Methanosphaera sp. rholeuAM6 | reverse complement strand
AATAATAATTATAATACAGGAAAGATATGATTAAACAAAAGAATTAGACAACCCACATAATTATGCTTGATTTGATTGATTAAAATTATAATACTGTAACAATAGTATAAGAAAAAAGAGTCTGTCATACAATATACTCAAGAGAATATTTTTAGATAAAAAAACATTAAAAAGATTGAAAAAAGTTAGGATACCAAAAGAATAATTCACAATCTCAAAAAATGTATTTTTCTTCTTTTTCTAATTCTTTCACGTATTTCAATATCCTTTTGTGTCAATGGTTCATCCATCAGTCTTATGAATCTTTCAGCATCCTTTCCTTCCAGGATGGGTGTGGGTTCTATCGAATTGCGTANNACATAAAAGTATGAAAAAAACAATAGCTTCATTACGAAAGACTAATATTCCTATAAATATATTAAACGTCCATTCTCACATTTCTTTTTCCGACCTTTTCAAATATTCCCCTTTTTACAAGATAGTTTACTTCCTCTTCGGTTCTTTCATTCCCTATTCCGTAGACTTCGTCCATGCAAAGGTTGAGCCAGTCGATTGGTGTTATCCCGTTGTCAAATCCGCTTGTCTGCACCAGGTGTATTACTGTGCTTCGAATGCTTTTGTTTAACAGTGGTTTGTTTGAGCTTTTCTCGTCCCTTGATGGGTATAATGCTATTTCTCTTTTGCTTCCGTTGTCGTAGCTTATGAGGATGCTTGATGCATTCCATTCGTTTTTCAGTAGAAACTGGCTCCAGGTGTATGGGTTTACCTCGGGGTATAGCTGATGGTATTTGCAGTGACATTTTTCACATAGTGTTATGCCGTTGGATATATCTGAGAAGAGAAAGCCGTAATCCTTGACGCCGTAGATGTGATGTACCTGGAGCTGTTGTGTTGAGCCGCATACGAAACACCGGTTGTTGTCGCGTGTTCGTATGTCATTGGCCCATAGTTGTGTCTGTAAATATTTTCTGCTGTTCATACTTTTATTCACCTTCTTATTTTCTATAATAATATATTGAACTTTTTTATATAAATAATTTATTATAAAATATTCCAGTTTATATATAAATGACAATAAAATACTATGAAAAACACAAAAATTTAAAGAAAATATAGAAAAAATATTCCAAAAAAGAATCATTCACCAAAAAAAAACAGACAGCAACTCTAAAAACAATAAAAATAACTCATCAAAAAAAATAATTTAAAGGTGGTCAAATTAACATTCATCTAAACATTCCCCACTAGCCGGTAAGCTTAGTAATGAATGCATCCACCTTATAAGGTAGGTAACCATCAATCAGGGAGGTTTTAACAAATGAGGAATCGGTTGCATCAACAACCCTTGTAATTACATCTCCAGCACTGTTTTTGAAATAATATTTTGCCTTGACAAGTGAGTTAAGCGTTGGAGTGTCCACTCCCCTTGAATCAATTTCGGCAATTACGCCCTGACCATACTGTGAAGCCTTGTCAGATGAATAGGAAATGGCCAGCGACACGTCATCAACCACTTTGCTGATATAATTCTTGCCGTTGAAGTAGAGCGTTTCCATCCTGGTATTGTTTGTTACCGTGAATGTCTTGGATGCCGTTGCAGCTTTGAAGTTTGCAGTACCTGCATAGGATACTGTGACGTTATTGGTTCCCATCTTATCGGCCTTGATCGTGTATGAATAGTATCCCCTGTCGTCAGTCTTTGCATATGCCTTCTGTCCGTTTACGTCCACGAGCATTGAAGTCTGTCTTAAAGGCTGAGAGTTGCCATAGGTGTAGCGTCCGCTTATCGTTACAGAATCTCCAACTGACTTTATTGGAATATCGTTTATTGTGATGTATGTTTCCTGTGGACCTGAAGATTTGACGTTGAACGTTTTTACGGTAGACGTTCCCTTGAACTTCTCTGTTCCTGCATATGAAACATTCACAGTGTTTATACCGGCCTTTGTTGCCTTGAATGATTGCGCAAAGTAACCGTCATCATCAGTCTTTGCGTATGCCTTCTGGCCGTTAAGGTTAACAAGCACTGATGTCAGTCTTAATGGCTGCGTTAGTGCGTAGTAGTAGTGTCCGCTTACCGTTACAGTGTTTCCAAGACTTGTTTCAGGAATGTCGTTTAACTGTATTCTTGTAGCCTGACGACCCGTGACCGTGAAGACTTTCATTGCAGTGGCGCCCTTGAATCTGTCGGTTCCAGGATATGATACCGATACTGTGTTTACTCCTGATCTTGTTGTAGTGTATTCATATGAGAAGTAACCGTTATTGTCTGTTTTGGCGTATGCCTTATGGCCGTTAACGTTTACCAGCATTGAAGTCTGTCTTAACGGCTGGTTGAGTCCATAGTAGTAGTGTCCGCTTACCGTTACCGTGTCTCCAAGATCGCATCCCGGAATGTTGTTCAGGGATATGTATGTTTCCTGAGGAGCGGATGATTCTACAGTGAATCTTTTGCTTGCGGATGCGCCCTTGAACTTATCGTTTCCGGGATAGGATACTGTTACCGTATTTATTCCAGTCTTATTAGCCATACAGGTGTATGAGAAGTAACCGTTCTTGTCGGTTTTAGTGTAAGCCTTACCCCCATTTACGTTTACAATCATGGAAGTCTGCCTTAACGGCTTGGACTGGCCATAGGTGTAGCGTCCGCTTATCGTTACGGTCTTTCCAAGTGCGGTTTTTGGAATGTCATCCAATGATATGTAGGTTTTCTGTGGACTGTCCGCTTTAACCGTGAAAACCTCTACGGCAACAGAAGCCCGATACTTATCGTTACCCCTGTAGGTTGCAGTTACAGTGTTGATACCTGTCTTTGCAGCCTTAAGGGTGTATGAGAAATGTCCTTTGCTGTCTGTTGTGACAGTCTTCTTTTCTCCGTTAACGTTAACGGTTACTGTGGCCTTTTTAAGCGGCCTGGTCTTGTCATAGGTCAAATTCCCCGTGACTTTAACAGTGCTTCCAAGAGTGGTAGATGGAATGTCGTTTAATGAAATGTCCGTTGCCACAACAGCCGGCCTGACAGTGAAGACCTTAACTGCAAAGGAATCCTTATACTTGTCGCTTCCCTGATATGTTACCGTGACAGTGCTGATACCAGTCTTATTAGCCCTTGTGGTGTATGAGAAGTACCCGGTCTTGTCTGTCCTTGCGTTTTTCTTTTGACCATTAAGGTTTATGGTCATTGATGCCTGCTTGAGAGGAGTTGACTGATTATAGTACAAGTGACCGCTTACAGTCACCTTATCTCCAAGCGTAACGTTCTTGATGCCGTCAAGCACTATTCGTGTTGAATACTTGCCACTGACAGTGAAGGTTCTCTCGGCACTTGTTGCGGCATACTTGGAGTTTCCACCATATGATACCGTGACCGTCTTGTTGCCGGGCACATCTGCAAGATAAATCTTGGAGAAAACTCCGCTGTTGTCCGTCCTGGCAGATGAACTGTCATCGTCAACGGCAAACTGCAGACTAGTGCCCTTTATCGGAGTGTCATTGGCATCGGTGAAAGTTCCCCTAATACTAATAACGTCTCCAACGGACACATCCGGAACATAATCTATGTCAATTTTTGTCTTTTGCTTGTCCGTGGCTGTTTTAACAATATTCGTCTTAACGTCTTTTCTGATGGCCTTGCCATTGTCCATTACATTATCCTGAACTTCACCAACCGGTGTGTCCGGCTGCGTATTCCCGGAAAGTAGAGTGCCCGCTGAATCACCTGAATCAACATCGGCAGCATTTACAATTCCGACAAAGAGAACGCATAATGCAATAAACAGTAGCATTGCCCTAATGTTCTTATTTATCATCCTAAAAAATCCTCCTCTGTATATTATTCCATTGTTATTAAAAGTGTATGGAAAATGTGAGTTGTTTGGGATTGTTATAGTTAATAGATATATTGTTCTAGTGTTAAATATTTTTGTATATAAATAATGTTATAAGAATATTAAACACTTTTTTTTTACAAAAACAATTCGTTATGACATGCTAAAAAAATAAGAAAAAAAAGGAATCGGGACTAGAAAAAGACCATAATCCCAATCCATAACATTCAAGGAAGATTAAAGCTTAAGAACGGTAAGCGTGGTCTTACTGCTGGTGTAACTGTTGTAGTTGGCACTGCCACCATAGTATACTTTGCACTTTATGGTCTTGACGGTTATCATTTCACTGTAGGTGTATGTACCAGTGGAGTCCGTTTTAACATAGCCTGCCCTGTCATTGATGTTAACACTCTTCATACTATTTCTCGGGATTGATACAGTATTATCATCAATTATATATGGTTATTGAAATTGTTAAATGTTAAATTATGAATTATAATATTTTTTTTTACGTTTTGTCCAAGAAGGTGCAACATTCTCTTTTTTTAAGTTTTTCTAACAACATTGTTATAATCATATTCTGATAATCACGGATATCCCTACATTTCATTAAATAAATGCTTTATACATTTATACAATTAATATGGCTTAAAAAGATAATTGTCACAGATCCTATTATTAACAAAGTCTGATGATTCCATCAACCTTATCAAAATCATCATCAAAAGACACTATTTCACTAATACCCATTTTTTCCATAATCAAAACTGCCAAACAATCAGCCAAAGCCAAAGTCCCATCATACTTAAGCACACATTGCATAGCAAGATCAATTTCAACAGAAGTCGGATAATAAATTTCAAAATTATCAATCAAAGTATCATACAACAATTTGGCAACCTTACCCCTTTTTCTACTACCAACACTGGTAACAGCCTCAGACAACATCAAAACCGGCATAACTTTCTGCCGTCTTTTCACCATGGAAAACAATTCTTTAGCCCTTCCATGATTTTTATCACTATCATTCATAAGAGATATCATATAATTACTATCAACAAGAATCATTCTCCTAATTCTCCTTTGGAAGCTTTCCTGCATGATTCAACAGCATCCAAATCATCATCACTAATAATACCAATCAAATCATCCATTGACTTCTTTTTTCTAGGAATCAATTCAATATTTCTATTTTCATTAATTATCCATTCAATATTATCCACTTCAGCAATATCCAATTCCTTGCGAATAATATTAGGAATAGTAATTTTAAAACCTTTACTTATTTTAGTAACAACCATAACCTCATCAGCTCCAACAAAAAATATTCTGATAAACATATTTATATAGTACCCATTATATAAAAGTTCTTAATTTAAAAAAAGAACTCATAGAAGAAAAAATACCTAATAAAAAAAAATACTTAAAATCAATGAAAAACAACAACAAAAAAATGAAACAACACAAAAAAAACCACAAAGAAGAAAAGAAAAAAAATAAAGGGAGAAGATGTTCTAAGCAACAGTCAACGTAGTCTTACTGCTGGTGTAACTGTTATAGTTAGCACTTCCACCATAGTAAACGTTGTACTTGATTGTTTTAACGGTAATCATCTCACTGTAGGTGTAAGTACCGTTTGAGTCAGTTTTGACATATACTGCCTTGCCGTTGATGTTTACCCTTATCTTACTGTTAGCGAGTTTGTTACCGTTTTTGTCTACGAATGTTCCTGTAATGGTGAAGTTGCCCTTGTTGAATTTGACCTCAGTTGTAATCACTAGGTCCTGTTTGTTTACCGTGAACGTGCTGTTTTACACTGTATTTAGAATTGTTTGAATTTTGCTATGATTATAAATGTGAATGTTTCTCCACATAATATTTTGTTGATGTGTATTGATATACAATTACTCCTTTTATCAGTTCATTTTATCCTAAAATGAATACCC
>MVAA01000043.1:4659-5441 GCA_003266105.1 Methanosphaera sp. rholeuAM6 | reverse complement strand
CAAAACAACCAAATTCAAAGGTCCTGAGTTATTAAACTCAAATATTGCTATAGAATTGGATAGTTATGATATACTTATTAATGAGACATTACACATTACCGGTTCATTGAATGATAGTTTTACTAATGATACATATCCTAACATGTTTACACATCCTATTAGTGGTGCTGTTGTAATAATTAACGTAAATAATGTATTTATTGCTAATGTAACTACTAATGAAACTGGTGGTTTTACTTATGAATTCAATTCAACTGTTCATCCAGAATTAGTTGCATATAATGAAACTGCTTATGTAATTGATGTTGGATATGCTGGTGAACCAAATATCATTCTAGGTAATTGGACTACTGCAAGTTATAAAGTATCTAAAATACCTACAAAAACCAATGTAACCATAATTAATCATACAGTTGGTAATGTTGTTATTGGTGTAAATGTTACAAACTTGACAGGCATAAATGTAGATAGAGGAAGTGTGACTGTATATGATTTACAGAGAAATCCATTGGCTACTAAAACCTTAACTGATGGATTGACAAATATTACAATTCCTGCATCCAGATCAGGTCTGCTTCAAGTATATGTAACTTACAATGAAAATGACATTTATTATTCAAGTAATGCCTTGAATGGTACTTCAGAAGTAATGAATATCATGGTTGATAACAAAAACGTTACAATTGATATTGCTTTATCCGAGAGTGAAGTTCTATTCGATAAACCTGTCACGATTTATGGTCATGTTATTGACGTTGACGGTAGTGAAATTACAGAAGGAA
>MVAA01000043.1:0-4636 GCA_003266105.1 Methanosphaera sp. rholeuAM6 | reverse complement strand
AAATCCTGTAACTAGTGGCAATGTTACTTTAACAGCCAATAAACACCCAGTTGTTATAACAGCAATAGAAGAATTGGACTTTAATGATCGGAAAATACTTAAGGTAATAATTAATGATAGAAATTCATCAAAAGTACCTGAAGGAACATTAATATTTACTGTAGACGGTCAAACTATTGAAGAATCACACCCAGTAACGCTTGGTGAAGTAATCATATATGATATTGAGCAATATGGAGAAGCTACTGTAATGCTTAATTATACTGGTACATCATTATATGAAAATGCAACAACTAAAGCATTAATTAATTATCCAAAAAATAACACAACTGTTGACATTTCATTAAATTATACAATAAACACTAAGAATGTAGCACCAGAAGATACTGTAGTAATAAATGTTACCCTTAAAGATCAATCTGGCAATGTTATTCCAAATAAAAATATTACATTGATATTTTCAAATCTCGGGGATGAGAATGAGTATATTGGTTCTGCAAACATAACTACAGATGAATATGGAAATGCATCATACAGCTGGATACCACATTTAGAAACACATTATAATATCACTGCAATATTTGATGGTAGTATGGATACACAATACAATAGTGCAAGCAATTCTACTGATTTGGAAGTATATAAAATTGCAGCCTTAGCTCGTATTTTCAACCTGACTAGCTATCTTGATGAACAGCATGTTTTATATGAAGGATGGTTATTCTATAAAGATGTTGATGGTAATGATATTAATATTTCAGATGAATATGTTAACATTACAATAGTCTTTGATAATGGAAGAACTGTTAAAATAACTAATAAAACTAATGCGTCTGGTAAATTCCTATTTACAGTCGATAAAATTTATAATGTTGATAATTATTTCAATATTACTTATGAATATCAAGGTAGTGATAGGTATACCAGTTATCGTTTCAAAAAACGATTCGATAATAGTATATTAACATACAGTGACTGGTTCTATGATAAAAGGGTTGTTAAAATTAATGAAAAGAATTTATTAAATTTCACTATATACAGACCTGATGGTATACCAGTAAATGGTTATTTCAATATTTCTGAAGAAACTGATAGTGGTATGGTAGACATAGCTACCATTGAAGTAAAAGATGGTGAAGGACTATACAACTTCACAAGTGCATCTGCAAAACATGTTTACTTAACAGGTATATTTTATAATGAAACTGCAGGATATAATGTAGTATATGAAAGCCTTAACTTTATTGTTAATAGGTGGGATAGTGAAGTTAGTTTTGAAATACTTAATAATACAGTATACAATTCTACTATACGAGTAATTGTTAAGGATACTGATAGTCAAGCTATCCTTCAAGAAGGAAATATCACTGTCTATAACATCACTGAATTGGATCAAATGGTTGAAATTGGAAAAGGAATCATTGAAAATGGTGAAACAATTATTCAATTAGACAATACAGATATAGCAGGTCATTACAGGATAATGGTTTACTACAAAGGAAATGAAACATACTATGCTAGTGATTTTACAGGACCATTGCAAGTTGTAAAACTCAACGTAACATTCGATCCAGAACCAGCATTATTAAACAATACTGCCGGTAACGTTTCAATAAACATAAGTTTAGCATGCATACATGATTCCACTGTAAACAATGGAAGTGTAAAAGTATACTTAGAAGATGGTACTTTTGTTGGTGAAGCAGATGTTTCAGATTCACATGCAATAGTGAACATTAATGAAGGTTACTTAACCAAACCAGATACCTATAAGTTAATTATTAATTACACAGGCTCTGAAACTTTCAATAATAATACTAAAATATTTGAATTCGAAGTAATTAAACGTAACAGTACAATTACTGCTGACGTAATTAATAACATAGCTGAAAATGTAACTATCGAAGCATTTGTTGCTGATGCTGTAACCAAAGCACCTGTAACAAGTGGTAATGTTACAGTTAAGGTTGATGGAATAAAAGTAGGTAATGCAACCATCACTAGCAGTGAAGGAAGAGTAGTAATTGTCACAAACATAACAAGCAAAGGAGATAACATAATCTTCGAAGTTAGTTATGACGGTAATGATTATTACAACATCAGCACTACCAATATAGTAGAAAGTGTCGTGGGACGTTTAGCAGATATAAATGCCGTTGCATTAAACAGCACATTCAAAAACACCACAATCCAAGTAAATCTTACAGATCATGAAACCAAAGGTAATTTATCAAATGCTAATGTAACCATTAACATTACTTTACCTGATGGTGGAATAGTAAATGCTACAACCAATGAAAATGGAACAGTAAACATAACTGTAGATTTACCTGTCGGAGTTCATGAGTTACTCATCACTTATCCTGGAAACGATACATATAACTCAACAAGTACAGTACTTAGGGTTATTGTTGAACCAAGAGCAAGTAAAACCAGTGCAGTAATAGATAATCGCACAATCGGTAACGTAAAATTAAATGTTACAGTTACAGATGAAGAAACTGGTGATTCTGTATCATCAGGAGCAGTACTGGTAACAGTTGACGATCAAATAGTTGGTGTAGGATACATTAGAAACGGAAATGCAACAATACCTTTAGATATCGAAGATATTAATTCAAAAACTATTGTTGTAGAGTACTTAGGTAATAAAAACTACACTGCAAGTCAAACAACACTTACCGAACAAATGGTTCAAAAACCAACATTTACAGAAATTACCATAGTAAACAACACTGCCGGTAACGTAACAATAGAAGTAACCGTAACAAACACTACAGGATTACCTGTTAACACGGGTAACATTACAGTAGTATTTGATAACGGTGATGAAATTGTTAAAGAACTGGTACTTGTAAATGGTAAGGTAAATGTAACAATACCTTCTGTAAGTGACAGTACTTTAAAGGTTAATGTAACATACAACCAGAACGATGAGTACTTAGAAAGCAACAATACTGCAGAGATTACTGTTAACAAACANNAACATTACCTTAAACGTTACTGATGCTATGGGTAATCAAATCACAAACATTTCTGATATTGAAATCTATGTTAACAATACTGCAATACCTAAAACAAATATAACTGTTGTTGATGGTAATTTCACAGTAAGTATTGTGAAAGATAAGTTAACCATTGAAGAAGATTCAATAACATTTACAGTCAATGCAACTTATAAAGGTAATGCAACTGTAAATGCTATAAACAGTTCTTCATTGGATTATGTGGTTAACAAAATACCTTCAGTTACCAATATTACAATATTAAACAGTACTTATGGTAATGTAACTATTAGAGTAAACGTTACAGATGCTAGAGATCCAAGTAAATTTGCTTATGATGGATCTATTTACGTTTATGACTTTATTTCAGGTTCAAAAAAACTATTATATTATCCACCAACTGGAAATATAGACATTAAACTAGATGACGTCACAAACAATCTTCTTAAATTGCTTGTACAATATAGTGGAACTGAAGTATATCTAAATAGTACCGCAAGAAATGAATCTGCATTTGGTTTGGATAAGGATGTTATAAGAATTGATGTTCAAAAAGCACCAAGTACTACTAACATTGAACAGGTACTATCCAATAAGTCAGGTAACGTAACATTAGCCATTAACGTAACTAATGCTACAAATGATTTAATTAGTACTGGTCATGTAATAATTGTCAATGCAACCGATGGAACAGTATTAGGTGAAGGTGACCTTGTAAACGGTAAAGTAAACATTACACTTACCAGTGTAGTTGAACCTGGAGATATTGTAGTAAATGTTACTTATCAGGGTAATAATTTATACTTACCAAGTAACATTACAGCTTATACAATAACTGTAACAGTAGATCCAACTATCAACATCACATTAAGTGATGATGATGTAATAATAGGTGAAGCAGTAACTATTACTGGAACTGCTTTAAATACTACTGGACAACCATACACAACTGGACATGTAAATGTTACAGTTGATGGTGTAAACATTACTGGAGTAACATATGATACAACAACTGGTGAATATACAGTTACTTACATTCCAAGTTACGAAGGAGTATTAACAGTTAATGCCTCATATATTAATGATAATGATGAAATTATTGTCATTAGTGAAAACAAAACATTAACAGTTAATAAAATACCTACAATAACTAATGTAGAAGTTTTAAATAATACTTACAGTAATGTAACTATCAGAGTAAATGTAACTACACAGGACAACCCGGATGTAGCCTTAAAAGAAGGAAACATTACTGTTTATGATATAAACGGTAACTTATTAGCATCTGAAAAGGTTTTAACCGACCAAGGTTATGTGGACATTAAATTGAATAATGTTACAAAAACTGGAATGTTATACTATAATGTCACATACAACGGAAATGATAAGTATTTGCCTAGTCATGCTATAAATGAAACAACAGGCAGCACTTATTTACCAGTTGATGTTACAAAAATGCCTACGATTACAAACATTGAAGCCGTATTAAACAATAGTATACAAAACGTAACAATAACAGTTAATGTAACCAATGCTACCGGTGAATCATTAACTGGTGGACGTATTGAAGTACGAAATGTCACTACCGGTGAACTTATTGGTGAAGGAACATTAAATAGTGATGGTAAAGT
>MVAA01000059.1 GCA_003266105.1 Methanosphaera sp. rholeuAM6 | reverse complement strand
CTCATTGTACCTTCACCACGTGTACAACCACTATAGTTTAGTACACGAACCAATTCGTTTAAGAAATTCCTTGCTTCTTCAGGAGATTTCATGTCAGGCTCTGTAACAATCTCAATTAAAGGAATACCGGACCTATTAAAGTCAACAGTACCTCTATCTGGTTTATATTGTCCTGGATCTTCTTCAACGTGAATTTCATGGATTCTAACACCATTTAATTCTCCTTTAATTCCAACAGGTACGCTAGTTCTTTGGTATCCACTGGATAAATCAGGGTAATCATAGTGTTTTCTCATGAAATAAATAATTTCATCCGATATTTCACAGCCCAACATTAAAGCCACTTTTATTGCTTTATCCAATACTGCTTGGTTTGGTGGATATGGCTTTGCTCCCGGCTGGTTTAAACATACATGACATATGTTGGTATTATTTGGAGCGGATTGATAATTTGTAGGGCAACTGCAAAATAATTTAGAATTTGTGTTTAGTTGTACGTGGATTTCAAGACCACACATCATATCTGTAATAAACATTCCTCCAATTATAAATAATCTTCTAATTTTTTTTTGATAATTTAATATTATATTATATATTTATATTTTGATTTTCAGTTAATTTAAATTTTTACATATTTTTGATTGATTTTTAATAATTGAATTAAATTTTTTTAATATCCAAATTATCATAGCACATATCAATATATCTTTGAATATAAGGTTCTAGTTCTGGTCTAAGATTATTTCCTTTAGTCAACAGGGTCATATCTGAGAAACTTCCCTTCAATTCTTTATCAGCCCAAAATACTTCTTCTTCCACACGTTTACCAAATCGATTACCATACATTTTGAATAAAGGGAATTTAGTTAAACCATTGCTGCCTGCTTTTAATAATACACCCATATTTGCAAGGTTATCTGTCCATGTTCCAGTAATTATTTCAATATTAGGGAATTTAATTCTGGTGGCAGCAACAATGCTTGCATAATATAATGAAGCTGGTTGGGGTGTTAAATGATATTCTGTGTCCGGATGAGGATTTAATGAGTAAAATATTACCCTATCTATGTCCAATTCTTCAATCAAATCAAACAAATCATTTAAATGTTCAATTTCTTCACCAAGACCAATAATAATTGTAATAGCTTTTTTATAACCTAATTCACCAGCTGTTCGAAGCATGTTCTTAATGTCTGTGATGGATTTACTAGGACATATCTCATTGTGAAAGTCAGGATTTGCTGTTTCAATGGCTCCAGTTACACCAATTATTTCTTCGCCATATTTATCCAGATCTTCGGTTATTCCAATATTTAACCAAACAGGATTATCTGTAATGTCATATATGGTTTCAGATATTTCTTTAATTTCCTCAGTAGTGTATATTCCATACCCTCCAGATAAAAACTCTATATTCCACCCCATACGCTTAGTTAATTCAGCTTCTGCATATATTCCCTTAACGTGTCTTTTTGCTTTGTCAGGATTGTCTATTCTATCTTTTTGAGAGGACATGTAACAAAATTTACAATCTCCTTTTTCACACCACCATGATAAGAAGATAGCTCTTTCTAAAGTTATCTCTTTTCCATGTACACGTTCTGTTATTTTATTTGCTTCAATCAACAAGTCAAAAATTTCTTTATTGTTGATTTTTTTGATTAAATCCATAAAAGTAAATCCCCTAACAGTATTTGTTATTTATTATTTTTCATTATTCTATTACATATATAATCGTTCTTAATACTTATTTTAATCGTTTTATTTTTTATTTTTTTAATATAAATTATTTTAAAGAAATATCTAATCTAATTCTCTTTTTTATTAATTAAAAAACTTTTTAAAGTAATTTACATAAAGTTTAAATATTATAAAAATAAATATTATAATGTACTGGAATGATATTCCGTTTAATGATAGGTAAGTTTATATATTACGAAATATAAATAAACTATTGTAAGATGAAACAAGTGCCGTCGTGGCTCAGTAG
>MVAA01000110.1 GCA_003266105.1 Methanosphaera sp. rholeuAM6 | reverse complement strand
GTGAGCCTGACTTATCTGGTACTTCTATTATCATTGGTAATGCTTTACTTGTGTATTTTGTTATATCTTCACGAAGTTCGTCACCAATTTTTTCAGTTGTAATAATGATTGAATAACCATCATCCACTAACTGTTTCAATGTTGTTTTTGATTCGTCTATGTTATGTACTGGGAATCCGCTTTTGATTCCGCCTAACATAAAACCAGTTACTGTATCTGGATCTGCCATTATAGCTATATCATTTTTCATAATAACATCTCCTTAATTTCGGAACTAGGTAGGACAGGTCCTCTTTTACTTCTTGCAATAATTTTAAGATTTTTGATTTCAGTCTCTTTTTTGTTGATGAAACCTACTATCGGACCTACACCAAATGGTTTTTTCTTAAAGATATTGTTTGCCATTTTTCTTTCATATGAATCTAATGCTTCATCGAAGACGGCTATGGAATTTGTTCTGTTGAATTCAGGTATGTGATCTGCTACTACTGATCCATAGTCTGAACTTTCAATACTGCTTAATAATGAATTAAGGTCTTCTGATTCCATCAATTCTTTAACTTTCCAATCACGTAATTTGTAACCTCTGTTTAATACGTAAGGTTTTATTTGATCATATGCTAGACCATCTGCTTTTGCTCTTAAAATTATTTTTAAGATTGAAATGTCTAATTTTGTTCCTACGTAACTGTGTAACATTCTAGTATTTTCATCTTCTTGACTTGATGATTTAACTAGTAATCTTTCATAGTAGTAATTGTCTAAAGCAGATTCTAATGTTAATAAAGTTTTATTTTCATTATAATCNNCTAATACTTTAGCATAAGGTGTTCCCTCAAGAGCAACAATTAAATCTTGAACTGTGTCTGCTTCAACCATTTTATCTTGGTCGTCTTTTAGTACTCCGTATGGTACTAATAATTCACGAGTTTCTTCTTCATTTAATTTTGCTTCTTTTGCTATTAAAACACTTTTAATGTTCTTAATATCCCATTGATCTAATAGGATGTTAAGTGTTGGTTTTAATGTTCCTGGTGAAATTTTTGCTAATGTATCATAAGATTCTGCTAAGTTTGCATCTAATGCTTGTTCAATTGGATATTTATCCACGTATTTAGCATAATCCCTGTGACCTCTTAAGTAGTTTTTTACTTCATCAAGGTTTTCTGTTTCTGCTAATTCTGTGATTTGTTTTTCACTTAGGATTTTTCCAATTTTTGCTCTAATCCTTGCATTAGGGTATGTGTATGGATAATATTCCATTAAAGGTCTTATAGTTATTACTACTACAATTGCTCCAATTACAGCTAGTACCATTACTAACAGTGCAATGAATGCTTCTGGAGAAGAGAACCCGAAAGATGTTATTAAATCTAAAATGCTTTCTTCCATTTAATTCTCCTCCAAAACTATTTGAATAGTGTTTTAGCAACCTCTGATCTTAAATATTTTCTATAACGAAGCATACGTGCTTCAATGGTATTTTTAACTTCCACTTCACCATCAACAGTTTTTACAACTGCACCACCAATAATATCGATTGGTTCACCAATAATGAAAGAAGTTTCTTTACCAGTTTCACTTGCCACATAATCAGATACTTCATCAATCATGGATTTTACATTATCAACATCGTCTGCTCTTACGAGAATTTCGAGTTGATTTCCACCTACTTGTAATGATGCATCTTTAATCATGGTTTTTAAAGATTCTACATAATTTGCAGAATTGTCAGATGCTTGTTTTTCAATTTTTTCTGATGCTACTCTGAATGCTTTTTCGATAACTTCTTCACGTGCTTCTAACTCTTTTCTTCTTGAGTTAACTTTTGCTTCGGAAATGATTTGTTGATATTTCATTTCAGCCTGTTTTTCTGCAGAGTCAATGATTGATTTTTTTGCTTCTTCTGCTTTTAATTGACCTTCTGCTAAGATTTTATCTGTTTCAACTGTAGCTTTGGAAATAATTTCATCAGATTTTGCTTGAGCATCTGCTTTAATATTTTCTGTTATTTTATCTGCTCCAACGCTCATCTACTTTCCTCCGAAAATATATTTAAGGCTTTTATCGCCTTATTATCTATTAATCTATGCTCCGAGTATTCCACCGAATACTAATAATAAGATAGCGATAAGGAAACCGTAGATAGCCTGAGTTTCAGGAATAGCTGTAAATACTAAACCTTGTGCAAACATGTTAGGATCTTCTACAACTGCACCTACAGATGCGGAAGATGCGATACCTTGACCCATACCAGAACCAAGACCACCGAAACCAACTGCTGCTCCTGCACCAATTGCTACTAAACCTGAAGTTACTTCTAAAGGACTTCCTCCCATAATTCCTGAGAATACTAATAATAAGATAGCGATAAGGAAACCGTAGATAGCCTGAGTTTCAGGAATAGCTGTAAATACTAAACCTTGTGCAAACATACCTGAGTCTTCTGCTACTGCACCTACACCAGCGGAAGATGCGATACCTTGACCGATACCTGAACCTAATGCTGCAAATCCTACTGCTACTCCAGCACCTATTGCAGCTAAAGCTGAACCTAATGCTAATTCTGCTGCCATTTTAATTTTCCTCCAAATTAATGAATTTTATTTTTATTTTATTATAATTGTTTTATAAATACATATGAAACATATTTATTTTCTTAATTTTGTGTATATTCTACTTGCCTTGAATGGCACAAATTCAGTACTTTCTCCTTCATAGAAGTTACCGAAGAATTCTACGAAGTGGAGACGTAATGAGTGAATAAATGATCCCATTGATTGGAATGCAATGTTGAATAAATGTACTGCTAAGAATACTATTATTCCTATGATAAAACCTACATATGGTACCATGCTAGTTAATAACTGTGCTAATAAGTTAGCAGTCATAGCTATACCACCAGTGGATAAACATAATGCTAATAATCTTGAGTATGATAATATATCACCTAAGAATCCAAATATGTCCATTACTCCCATTGGTCCAGTACCATATAATAATAATAGTAATGCTATTACGAATAGTACTCCTGCAACAACAATACTGTTTGTTAATAAGTATGCTACAATAGCTATTTCTATCATAACCCAACAGAGTTGTCCACCACATAATTGTTTGGTATTTCCACGTTTGAGGTTGTCAATGATACCAAATAAGAATGCAATGTTAAGATGTATTAAACCTATTATAATTGCTACTATTAAGATGTTTTCTGGATGTGCGAATGCATTTATATCCGGAATAACTGTTGGTAGCGGTGCATTTGCATCACCTAATATGAAACGAGGCACAAAGTCCCCTATGAATCCTCCAGTAGCTAAACCTAATATGAAGGTCCATATTCCACATTGACATACAATAACACCGAATGATTTGTATGTTTTACTAGTTTTACCAAGTCCCTGATATAGTATTAATCCCACAATTGCTAATATGATACCATAGAATGCATCGGTTAAACAGTAACCGAAGAAGAATGGGAAACATA
>MVAA01000024.1 GCA_003266105.1 Methanosphaera sp. rholeuAM6 | reverse complement strand
GAAAAGCTGTAGATGATGCAAAATACAACCTTATTAAAGTCCGAAGAGGATGCGGTGACTGGGGTTGCGGTTGTGGAAGAAGACACACTGTACCTTACAAAGTAGAAGGTAAAAGAAGTAGTGTTAAAGCAACACTTATACCAGCACCGGCAGGTGTAGGCCTTGCAATTGGTAATGTTGGAAAAACAATCCTTTCATTAGCAGGTATTGCTGATGTATGGAGTATGACCAGCGGTCAGACACAAACAACAATTAACTTTGCAGGAGCAGTATTTGATGCTCTTAAAGCATTATCTAGTGTAAAATCAAGTGAACAAGATCNNTATTATGTATGCAGTTATTAGAATTCGTGGAAGAACTGGAATTAGAAAAAACATTGCTGATACACTTGACATGCTTAATTTAACAAGAATTAGTCATACTGTTATAATTCCAGATACGCCAAGTTATAAAGGTATGTTACAAAAAGCAAAAGATTACATTACCTGGGGAGAAGTTTCTGAAGAAACATTCCTAAAATTATTCTCTGAAAGAGCAAGATTACCAGGTAATAAAAAAGTAACTGAAGAATATGTTAAAGAAAATACTGAATATGATTCAGTTGATGCTTTGGCAATAGCTATTCTTAACGGTGAAACCACTCTAAGAGATAACGGTTTAAAACCTATATTCCGTTTAGCACCTCCAAGAAAAGGTTATGAAAGTACAAGAAAACCTTACACAGAAGGTGGATCACTTGGTTACAGATCTGAAAATATTAATGAATTACTTGAAAAAATGATTTAAATTTGTAGGTGTCATGAATGATAAGAAAAACTAAAAAAATCAGAAAACTCCGAGGTTCAAGATCTGTAGGTGGAGGATGTACTAAAAAACGCCGAGGTGCAGGTCACCGTGGAGGTCGTGGAAACGCAGGTTTAAACAAACACCACAAAACATGGATGGTTATCAACGATCCAAAACACTTTGGTAAATATGGTTTCACACGTCCAACCAAAACTATCCAGAAATTCAATCCTATCAATCTTTTAGATATTGATAACAACATTGAAAAATATTTAGCTGAAGAAATAGCCGTGGAAGAAGATGGACAAATAGTATTGGACGTAACTGATTTAGGTTACAACAAAGTATTAGCTAAAGGTTCATTATCAAATGCAATGGTTATTAAATCACCTAAATTCTCAAAAAGTGCAATTGAAAAAATTGAAGAAGTTGGCGGTATAGCAGAAATTATATAAATGAATAAAAGTGATATAATGAAAAATTATATCTTTCCAAAGGAGTAAATATGTCATCATTAGATGTTCTAAAACCATTTTATTCTCTTTTACCTCAAGTTGCTAATCCTGAAAAAAGACTTGGATTTAAAGAGAAGCTTAAATGGACGGGAATTATATTAGTATTGTACTTCGTATTAGCAGAAGTATCATTATTTGGTCTAAGTCCTACGGCAGTTGACCAATTCGCTCAGTTAAGATCAGTTATGGCAGGAAGCTTTGGTTCTATATTTACTTTAGGTATAGGTCCAATAGTTACTGCTTCAATTGTAATGCAGTTATTAGTCGGTGGTAAACTTATTGATTTGGATTTATCAAAAACTGAAGATAAAGCTGCATTCCAAGGAACTCAGAAATTATTAGCTATAATTTTCACTTTATTTGAAGGAGCAGTTCTTGTAATTACAGGTTCTTTACCTCCAATAAGTGGAGATTACACATTAATACTTATATTACAAATGGTTCTTGGTGGTATATTAATAATTTATATGGATGAGGTTGTTAGTAAATGGGGATTCGGTAGTGGTATCGGATTATTCATTGCTGCAGGAGTAGCACAGACTATTCTTGTGGGTTCACTTAATTTCTTACCAACAGCAGCATCATCAGCTCCAGCAGGAAGAATACCTGCATTTATATATTCATTAATGACTGGACAACCAAACTTCAGTTTATTAATTCCTGTAATAGCTACAATTATAGTATTCTTGGTTGTAGTATATGCAGAAAGTATGAGAGTAGAAATTCCATTATCATATGGTGGAGTTAAAGGAGCAAGATCAAAATATCCTCTTAAATTTGTGTATGCTAGTAACATGCCTGTTATATTAGTAAGTGCATTATTCCTGAATGTACAGTTATTTGCAGGTGTGTTCCAATCATTAGGCTTCCCAATTTTAGGAGAAGTATCACAAGGTCAAGCAATCAGTGGTATTGCATATTACTTAAGTACACCTTCAAGTATATCAGTATTATTCACTGATCCATTGAAAGTATTGATATATGCAATAGTATTTATATCATTATCCATTCTATTTGCTTTACTATGGGTTGAAATTAGTGGAATTGGTTCAAAACAGGTTTCACAACAACTTTCAAACATGGGTGTTCAGGTACCTGGATTCAGAAGTAGTAAAGTACAGTTCAGAAGAATAATGGACAAATACATACCAACTATAACAGTCCTCGGTGGTGCATTCGTAGGTTTACTTGCATTTGCAGCAGACCTTACAGGTGCATTAGGTGGAGGTACAGGGGTATTACTTACTGTAGGTGTTGTTTACAGATTATATGAAGAAATCGCAAAAGAACAACTTATGGATGTAAACCCTATGTTAAGAAGATTCTTAGGTGACGAATAAGATTATTAAACATGAGTAAAAATAGTAAATATTTTTACTTAATTAATAATTTAATATAAAATAAATCAAAACTAAATTAACATTTGAAGTGATTATAATGAACATAGTAGTACTTGCAGGGATACCTGGTACTGGTAGTACAACAGTATTGAATAAAGTATTGGAAGAAATTGACTATGTAAATATCAATTATGGTAACGTAATGTTTGATATTGCACAGGAAAAAGGATTAGTTGAATCTCGTGATGATATGAGAAAATTAAATCCTGAAATTCAAAAGGAAGTGCAACAAGAAGCTGCAGTTAAAATTCATGAAATGGCAGAAAATGATGATGTCATTATTGATACACATTGTACTATTAAAACTCCTAAAGGTTTCTTACCAGGTTTACCAATATGGGTATTAGAAGAATTAAAACCAACACAGTTTATTTTAATCGAAGCAAAACCTAGTGAAATCATGTACAGAAGAATGAACGACCCAACTCGTGTACGTGACATGGAATATACTGATGAAATAGATTTACATCAGGCAATGTCCAGAGCAACAGCAATGAGTTATGCAGTTCAAACAGGTGCAACAGTCGCTATGGTACAAAACAACGATAATGGATTGGAAAAGGCAGTAGCTGAAATAGTAGATATTTTATCCTAGAGGATTGAAAAATGAATTATTTAGATTTTTTACTTAATCCATTGATTAGTTTGGATCCGACACCATCTAATCCGATACTAACAATATTTATTATTGCAACAATAATTGCATTTTTTATTGTAGTATTACAGAAACTATTAATTGATTATGATAGAATGGCGGAACTTCAAGCTGAAATGAAAGAAGTACAGGCGGAAGCAAAAGCTGCTCAAAAGTCTGGTGATCCTAAGGCAATGGCTAAAGTTCAGAAAAAACAGATGGAATTAATGCCTAAAAACAAGGAATTGATGATGATGCAAATGAGACCATCATTAATTACAATTATTCCAATTATGGTAATTTACTATGGTATGATTGGAAATGAGGCAATTAGTCATGTAGTAATTAATATTGCATCCAGTCAATATTATTTGTTATTGATTCCTATATGGAACATTTTCTGGACACAATCAAATCCATTGACTATTAACTTCTTCGGATGGTACATACTTTCATCATTTGCAATGAGTTTTGTATTCAGAAGAATATTCGGATTAAACACTACAACGTAATTCTTGGATAACATTATTATGTTATCAGAAATAAAATTAATAACAGAAGTAAATTATTAAGGGTTAAAGGGAAATTCATTTACTTAATAATTAATATAAATTGATAGGAGGAAAAACATGTCTGCACCTAGATTTAGAAATGGAACCTTTAAAAAACGAGTTAAAAGAGTTCCTGGTGGAAGAAGAGTAGTACATTACAATAAGAAGAAACCTTCTAAACACATATGTGCTAAATGTGGAAAAGTATTGGATGCTGTGCCACGTGGAAGACCATATGAGATTAGAAAATTATCTAAAAATCAAAGAAGACCAAACAGACCTTATGGTGGAATGTACTGTACTAACTGTACAAAACAATTATTTAAAGAAGAGGCAAGATCATTATGATTATTACTATCGGTGGACTCGCAGGTACTGGAACGTCAACTGCAGCCAAAAAATTATCGGAATATCTTAATATCCCCTACATTTCTGCAGGTGATGTTTTTAGACAACTAGCTAAGGAACATAATATGTCTGTGTTAGAGTTTAACGAGTTTGCTGAGGGTAATGATGAGATTGATATAGCTTTAGACAAAAGACAAGCAGAGATAGCCAGTCAGGCAGATGATCTGATTGTCGAAGGTCGTATTTCAGCATTTTTTGTAGATGCTGATTATCGTATTTGGCTTATGACTCCTGATGACATAAGAGCACAACGCATTAGTTACAGGGAGGAAAAGAGTCTTGATACGGTTATTCAAGAAATTAAAGAACGTACTGCCAGTGAAAAGAAAAGATATCAGGAAATTCATAATATTGACATAGATAACTTTGAAATTTATGATTTAATTATAAATACCGGTACTTTTGATGAACAGGCAACGTTAAACATAATTACAAAATGTATTGAACAAAAATAAATAGGTGAAAATAATGCCAGCAATAGAAAAAGGAAGAGTATGTGTTAAAATCGCAGGAAGAGAATCTGGGAAAAAATGTGTTATTGTAGATGTTATTGATGAAAACTTTGTTGAAATTGTAGGAAACGAAGTTAAAAACAAAAGATGTAACATTAAACACTTAGAACCAGTGGATGAAACTGTTGAAGTATCTGATGATATTGAAGCAGTTAAAGAAGNNAAACATATAAGTTTAAAGCTTTTTTTATCACTTACTTATTTTTTAACCCCCCAATTTTTAATCTTTTTTTGAAATATTTTTTTAACTTCAATTAACATATAGATTAGTATTGTATGGTGATTTATATGAAAATTATTGGTATAAGTACTAGTCCACGTGAAAACAGTAATTCCAGAATTGCATTGGAAAAAGCTCTTGAGACAGTTAAGTCTAAGGGATTCACTGTGGAACTTTTTGATTTGAATTTGTTGAATATTCAAACCTGTCAGGCTGATGATTATTGTCTTGAACATGAGGGGTGCTGTGTTTTGGATGATGATATGCAGGCTATTTATGGAGCGCTGCGTGACTGTCATGGAGTCATTTTGGCTACGCCCATTTATATGGGTAATGTTTCAAGCAATGCTAAGATATTTATCGACCGTTTGTATGCTGTTTTGCAGGCTGTTGATTCATATAATGTTGCAGGTAAGAAGTTTTCCGTTATTGCTTCACAGGCTGCAGTTGATCCACCGATGTATGAGTATATCAAGCATAATCTTGAGACTACTGTTGATATTTTCAGGGGTATTGGCTTTGATGTTGAGGATGTTGTGTTGTTGATTGGTAATGATACTGCAGGTGCAATTGTTGATAAGGAGGATCAATTGAATAAAGCGGTGATGGTTGGTAACAAAATTGTAAGATGATATTATATTGATTTTTGCTATCATAATTTTAATAGTTGATAATGTAAAATAGTAAATTCTTTATTCTATTTTTTGTTAAATTACTTTTTCTTTAATATTTTTTATCAATAAAACACTTCATGTATATTTCATGGATAAAATAGATAAAAATAATAAAAAATTAATTATTGTCCTGATTTTTAGAAATTATTTATATAGAGTAACTACAAAGACATTATTATGATAGAAGAGAATATTTATGAAAATTATTCTATAGATTTTAAAGAAAAATATTCTACAAACAAAAAAGCATATTATTTCATATTCAACAACAGGCGTGAAATATATTTACAAAACGATACACAAATTCCATTATTCAATCAAGAAGATCTAAAAGAATTTGACTTAGATTTCCAGTTATACATAGGAACATATAAAAATAAAGAGATAATAGTGGCAAACACAACATCAGACAGAACAAATTTTCATACATTATTCGAGTTATATGACATTAATCATGAAGAATATCAAATGGCAACAAGGGCAGTGCTTATAAGAGACTGGTATATGACCCATAAATACTGTGGAAACTGTGGAACCAAGACAGTTATAGACATTAAGGACATGATGTTGATATGTCCTGAATGTGGTCAAATGCATTATCCTAAAATAGCACCAGCAATAATTGTTGCAATAAACAACAATGGAAAGCTTTTAATGGCAAAACATTCCTATCATCATACATCAAGATATGCTTTAATAGCAGGATATGTAGAACCGGGGGAATCCATTGAAGATGCTGTACATAGAGAAGTCAAAGAAGAGGTAAATATTAATATTAAAAATTTACAATATGTAAAAAGTCAATCATGGCCATTTCCAAATTCACTCATGCTGGGATTTATAGCAGATTATGATAGTGGTGAAATAAAAGTTGATGGTGAAGAAATATTGGATGCAAAATGGTTTAAATTAGAAGAAATAAAAATACCACCATCTGATATTAGCATATCATCATGGTTAATAAATAACTTTATTACAACTCACAGTAGGTGATATTTAATGAGAGAACAAGCGAAAATGTTAATTATTGGAATAGTAGCAATAGTCTTAGTCGGATCGCTGGTTGTTGTCGCATCATCGTATATTAATTTTGATAACAACACAACCGATTCAGAAAATGTTACATTGGAAGTAAATAATACTACAGATGAAAATCCAATAGAAGAATTAATTAACGATATTACATCATCAGATTCAAAGGATAAATCAGATTCTAATGATAAATCTGATTCAGGTAGTTCCATATCTTCAAGCAGTAAAGCTTCAACAGGAACTCCGGCAACATCAACAAAAAAACCATCAAGTTCTAGTACAACTAAAAAACCTTCATCCAGTTCCAGTTCTAGTTCAAGTTCATCAAGTTCATCTAGTAGTTCATCAGAACATTCTGATTCAGGTTCTGGAAGTTCTTCAAGTGGTTCAGATTCAATTCTTGATGTTGATGTAGCTTACGATTAAACATCAAAAAATAAAATTACAGTTGATTTTTATCAACATCAACCTTTTTTTTTTA
>MVAA01000108.1 GCA_003266105.1 Methanosphaera sp. rholeuAM6 | reverse complement strand
ATTAATACGTGGTATGGTGTTTGAATTTTTTCATCCCCTACCTAACGAGGTAGGGGTATTCATTTTAAGATAAATAAATTGGTTATCTGTAGAGAAAGAATCATTGTTTCATTCTTACGATAGGTTTGGATAAGTGACGTCTTGCTTCTGTAGGAACTTCATAAAATCCTTCCTTAATATCCCGTGGTAGGAATTGCTTTACTTTCTCTGATGTTCTTATTTTATTTCCACATTTTGGACATTTGAATCCCTTGTTTTTTCCCGCTGATTTCATGCGTTTTCCACATTCACATAGTGGATTTAACAATTTATGTTGTGGTGCAACATTCAATAATTCAAATTTTTCTATATTGAATGTGTGATTGTCATTTAATCCACCGTATAATATTATTTCATCGTTTTTTCGCAGCTTCCTTACTGTGTTTCTGAATGTTTTCGTTGGCTCGAATGCCGCACATTCTATGATTCCCGTGCCGTCTGATACCTTGAAGAAGACATGTCCCCCCTCTATATCATGCGGATTTTCCGTTACTTTACACTGTATCCTATAGCATGACGTGTCCTTCATATCTTTTATGGGTACGTTTTCCTGTATGTGCATGTCCGTATGCTGATTTGTTCGGAATATACAGTAGTCTTCTATTTCCTCATAACTTTCAACTATATTATGTGCTTTTTCAACTATTTCAGGAGTGTTTCCCCGTATTCCATATAATACAGGACAGGGAGTGTGTGGTTCTATTGCAGTGTAGTTTCCTTCAATGTCGATGTTGTCAAAGGTTTCCGGATATGTTCTGTCATTCATTTCGTATATGCTGTCCTGATTCAGTTGTCGTTTGGTACCATAGTTTTCAGGTTTTCTGTATGCGAGGCATTCAAATGTTTCATCATCCAATTGAATGCTTATGGCTGCGATTGCTCCGATTATTCCCCTTCCCTTTTTAAACTTATGTATTCTCATGCCAACTTTTTTGGCAAATTCTTCGGCATAGTCTATAGTGTATATATTATATATTGCACCTGTAGCATAGTCCCTCATTTGGGAAGTAATTTCTCCCTCATAAAATACCACTCCAGGATTTGTGTTTACACCTTCAAACATTGAATATGATTCAACGTTTTCCAACACTGTTTTCTCAACTTTTTCAACATCCTCCCTTGATGTTAAATTTAACACGAACGATAATGCTCCGTTACCCCTAGTTTTATATCTTGCGAAAGGATTTAATCTGATTAGTCTAGGATAATCCGTTGGAACAATGCCATATTCCTTTAATTGCTTTATTATAATGTGTGTTAAATATGTGGTACACATACCCTCATTGGAATCCGTGTCGTCAATACCTACATGTAATATAATATTTTCCGTCAAAGTTCATACTTCCCAGTTTAATTTATAAAAAATTTATTTAAAAAAAGAAGTCTCAGGTTTTTCTTCTTATAATATATTATCAAGAAAATACATATTATATATTATGAATTTAGATAATCCTTCAATCAATCGTGAGCAAATATTGCAAGAGATTAAAAACTTGTTACAATCGTTTGATTACAAAACATCGGAAATTTATGATAGAAGCTGTTTTGATTTATTAGCAAGAAAAGATAACATTCTCATTATTTTAAAGATTCTTGTAAATATTGACAGCTTAACATCCGGCCAAGCAGAAGAGTTATCTAAGATTGCCGGAACATTCCTTGCCAGTCCAATTATCATAGGATTAAAATCCAAACATAACCTTCTGGAAGAGGATGTTGTGTATGAACGGCACGAGATACCTGTTATTACACCACAAACACTGTGCAATATAGTTGCAAACGACATCCACCCGGAAATTCTTGCTAAACGTGGAGGATATTATGTTAAAATTGATGGAAAATTACTCAGAGAATTACGTGAAGCCAATAATTTGTCATTAAAGGAACTGGCCGATTTAAGTCACGTTTCAAGGGAAACCATTTACAGATATGAACAGGGAAATTCACAGACATATCCTGAAACCGCTCTCATGATTGAAGAGGTATTGCAAAGACCTATTACCGTATCCATTAATGTTTTAGAATCTGATAAAATAAACAGTCTGGATAAGAAAATACAGGAACCGATTGAATTAATTGAACTGGGTTATGATGTTAAAAGTTCCAAGAAAACACCGTTTGATGCTGTTAGTGAAAGCACTCAAAATGCCAATGATATTCAAAAGTTAAAAGAAAAGCTTGAAAACAAATTGGATGAAATTGAGAAGATTAGAGCAGAAATCAACAAGAAAAATCATGAAAATAATATACTGATTACCAATATGGAAAGGGGAAGAAATGAAAAAACCCTCAACAATATTGCCAACAAAACCCAGGATATATCCTCTGTTACCGGTTATGATGCATTATTTGTTCTTGAAAAAGAGCATAACAAGGAATCCATAAAACAAATACCTGCAATATACCGTTGGGAACTTAAGGATATGGACAGTATTGAAGATTTACTGAAACTGATAAAAGAAAGAAAGGATGAAGCTGAGGAATTATGATTTATACTCATTTATAATATTAAATGTTTCTTCGGCCTCACTGACTTTTGCAACACCGACACAAACGCTGTCCAAATATTCAACCCCACTTATAAACTGATAAGCTTCTTTTGGTTGTAATATTCCCGTAGCCAGGGTTCTGTTTGCTATGATCTTTTTATCCAATGAAGACAGTAAATTATTGATTTTTTCCTTATTTTCGTTATTCAAGAAGTTACAATCCATCATATAACCATAATAATTTAACGGCAACATTATCTCATTAAAATCATCAATAAATAATGATTCTGTAATGATTGGTATGTTTTTAAAGGGAGTTCTGGTTTCAATTGCCGGTGAAAAACCTTCATCTTCAATGGAGTTTAGAATATTCCTTATGACATCACACTTTCCCTGCTCTATATTATTGTCTACAAAAAATCCGTCCAACATTATTGCTGTCGTATCATATTTTCCATATTTATTTAAATCATCTTCAAGGTTGTCAGTAGTGGTTTTTCCTATGACTGTCCAGTCATTGCCATGTTTAACGGATAAATCAAGTGCATCCAGAAGATCCTTTGAATTGTTTAAGAGTATTTTTTTAACCCCCATTTCATATGATTTATCCAGTATTTCTGCAATATTTTCAGGCTGTTTTTCAAAATCCAACTCATACAATCTGGTTCTATGACCAAACTGTGGTGCAAAAATAAAGGGTGAAGTTCCAAGTATAATCTCGTTAAATGTCATCCATATCAACTCTTAATATTCTATTTATAGTATTTCTTCTAGGAAGTAATTATAATCAATTGAAGAAACTTTAGTATTTATAGTAAAAAAAACATAAATAATATATGAATGTTAAACCACTTTTCAAGATAAGGAAGGTATAATAGAACTTAAACAATAATTATTTTAGTTTAATAATGATTGGAATTAGAATAGCCAATTAATTCATCAAAAAACACAGGAGAATTACTATGCCAAAAGTATTAATAGCTGATAAAATTAATGAGAAGGGTGTGGAAGTATTAGAAGGAACTGCTGAAGTAGTGAACAATCCAACAATCACACCTGAAGAATTACTTGAAACAATAGACCAATATGAAGGAATCATTGTTAGAAGTAGAACAAAAGTTACAAAAGAAGTAATTGAAAAAGCTAAAAACTTAAAAATAATTGCAAGAGCCGGAGTTGGAGTAGATAACATTGATGTGGAAGCGGCAACAGCCCATGGTATTCTTGTAGTTAATGCACCTCAATCAACTTCCATCACAGTTGCTGAACATGCTATGGGATTAATGCTGTCATTAAGCAGAAAAATTGCAATTGCCGATGCATCAGTAAAAGATGGTAAATGGGAAAAAAGCAAATTCATGGGAATGGAATTACGTAACAAAACTCTTGGTGTAATCGGAATGGGTAGAATTGGAAGCCAAGTTGTAAAAAGATCCAAAGCTTTTGAAATGGATGTTATTGTATACGATCCATACATAACCGAAGAAACAGCAAAAGAATTGGGTGTTGAAATTACCACTTTAGATTACTTGGTACAGAATGCGGATGTAATGACTATACACGTACCTTTAACTCCTGAAACCAAAGGATTAATTTCCAAAGATGAATTATCAAAAATGAAAGATAATGCAATACTCCTTAACTGTGCAAGAGGTGGAATCATTGATGAAAATGACCTTTACGAAGCATTGAAGGAAAGACCAGAACTTAAAGCAGGATTAGATGTATTTGAAAATGAACCTTTGGAAAACAGTCCATTAACAACATTGGATAACGTAGTTCTTACACCACACATTGCAGCTTCAACCAAGGAAGCTCAACGTGATGCAGCAATTATAGTTGCAAAAGAAGTTAAGGAAGTAATTACTGGTAATACTCCAACTAATGTATTAAACATGCCTTTGGTTGATTCAGAAACCTTTCAAACCCTCAAACCATACTTCAACTTAACTGAACAATTAGGAAAAGTACTTGTACAGACAACTACGCCAAACATTTCCGAATTGAATATTGTCTACAGTGGAGAAATAAATGGCAGATCCAAAGAACCATTGACAAGAGAACTGTTAAAAGCTTTCCTTAATCCTATCTTAACTGAACCTGTTAATTCCGTTAACGCTAAATCTGTTGCAAAACAAAGAGGAATAAAAATTACTGAAGGCGAAACTGAAGATAGTGGAAAATATGACGCTACAATCAAAGCTACGGTAAAATATGATGATCAGGAAACAACAATAGAAGGAATTGTTGAAAACAATGTTCCTAAAATTATAGCAATAGATGATTATGATGTAAACCTGATATTGGAAGGTTTAATGGCTATCATAAAATATGTTGATTTACCAGGTACAATCGGTACAATCGGCTGTATCTTGGGTAATCATAACATTAATATCGGTGAAATGCAAGTTGGTAGAGAATCAGCTGGTGGAGAAGCAGTAATGGTTCTTAAGGTTGATCAGAAAATTACTGATGAAGCAATATCTGATTTGGAACAGACAAAAGAGATAGAAGTTGTAAAATCAGTTATATTATAAACTTCTAACTTTAATATTTTTTTTTAAAAACTTTTTTTATAAATCCTTTTTAAGTCGCTCATTTTCTTCTTTTAATCTAGCAATGTCTGCTTCCATTTGTTTTATTTCATTTTCTATTTCTTCAGTAGATTTATCTGTTACTGTTTGTTCCTGAACAGGGACATTTTCTTCTTCAGGTGATTGTTCTATTTCCTGTGGTTCCAATTCAATTTTTTGCTGATTTGACTTAATTTTTTGAGGAGTAACTGTGATAATTTTATTGTTTTGTTTTGATGGTTGAGGTGCTTTACGAACATTAACTATTATTTCATCTATATCATCATTTGGTGTTTTATCTGTTCTTATATCCACATCAACATGGTCTCCCGGTTCATATTCAGGAGGTAATGGAATCTGTTTAACTACCTTTTTTCCCTTGATTTCAAATTCCAGATTTAACATTGCTTGATTAATTGGTTGTGAATTTACCTGTGTTTGGTTATTATTTTTATGTGACAATTCAGTTTCCTCCTCTTTCCTATTTTCAGTAATATCCTCTTTAGTGTCTATGATATCTTTTTGATTGTCATCAATAATATCTTTTTCAGTATCAGTAAAATTATTTTCATCATCTAATTTTTCCAATTCTTTTATGAATTCTTCATCGAATAGTTCTTTATCAATATCCAAGTCTTCCCACTGTTTAATCTCTATTTCATCACCTAAATCTTTGACGTAAAAGGTTAATGGATTTCCAAATGGATCATATGCTCTAATTGAAGACTCCGAATATGGTCTGCAGATTATCATATGAAAATAACCGTTTTTTCCAAAAAATGTCAGGTCTGCCTGTGATGGCTGTGCACTAGGTCCCGGATGACTGTGTACTGAACCAACAGCATTTGTTGTCATTGGCATCATGAACACTTCCATTACTGCACTACTGCTGGATGCCTTGAAGGGCAGGAATATTAATCCGGTAATTTTAAGAATATCCTTATCGATATCTCCTGATAATAATGCTACATATTCATTTGGATCAGCATTTATGGCAATTTTGACAATTTCATCTATTACTCTGTAATCTATATGTACCTCTTCAATTGATTTGTCGTTTCCAAGTATTTTAGTAAGAGCATTACGAAAATCCATTTTTTCATCTCCATTCTTTTTAGAGTAAATATCTGATTAATTATTTAATTAATTTCATTTCCAAGTCAATATATATTTTGTTTCTAATTGATATATTTTTTTGATTATTTTTAGGATTGATTCCTTCATTTTCTAGAGCAACTTTATATATGCATACTCCTCTTTTATGCCATGTTGGTACTTTGGAAATATTTATACCGTTTTCATATAATAATTCATGAATATCCGACTTTTTTAGTTTGAATAATATTTCACTTGTCTGGCTATTGGAATGTGTTTTATTTAGAATGCTTTGTGCATAACTGTTTAAACAGTTTCTCCAGGCTTCATCCTGTCTCCATTTAAAGTAATCTTTTGAATGATTTGATGTCTGTATTATCCTACAGTCAAATGATACTGGTTTTAATGCTGTTACATCCACATCAAATTTTTCATTGTTTAAAAAAAGATGTTTCATAAAGGATGCCGTAACAAATGAGGCAATTACAGAATCTATTTTTTCGACTCTTCCATTAAAGGGAATCTCTTTAAAGATGATGTTTAATTCATCAGAGAACGTGTAGATACGTTCCGGGTTAAATTCATTGATTAAATCTTTTGATACTTCTATAAATATATCCCTTAATCTTTCGTCAAAAGGTTTTTCTAATTTTAATTTTTTTGTATAATTAGAGAATTTTCTCCCATCAATTCTTAGAATTAATGAATTATCAGGTATTATTTTAATATTAGAAAATTGTTCATAGTTTTTCAAAAGAATCACCCATAATCTGAATTAAAATATTGTTTAATAAAAATAGTTTGTAAAATGTTATAAAAGAAAAGAACCTATGAAAAAAATATTCATAGATTAACCCTTTAAAATTAGGAGTAATTTAACATTTGGTATTATTAAGACCCTATCTGAATTGTATCAGATAATTTGTTTAATAAACTTGCAGCAGAATAAGCTGCTAATAAGCTAGTTTTAGGATTATCAGGACTACTTACATTTGAAGTTTTAGTTATCAATTCACCAAATGTTCCTTTAAGGTATATTTCATGAGTATTGCGTGTTACTTTTGGATCGGCAATGATTTTTACATCTGCATCTATACCTGAAGCTAAACTAAGAGTTGAAGAAACGTTTATATTTTTAGGAAATTCCTTTACTGCATCAGATGCTTTTCCTTCAAATATTATCTGTTCTTCATCCCCATCCATATCCTGACCTAATGACAACGGAGGTTTTCTAGTAACCAATGATACTGATTCTATTTCACCTAGACGGGCAGCTTTCACAGTGTCTATTCCGGAAATCGCTCCTGTAGGTAAATATATTTTTGCACCATTTTCTTTAGCAGTTGATTCAAGAGATTCTCTGAAATCATTATCCAACAATGCACCAACACTCATTATTATAACATCGGTTCCACTTTCGAGTATTTGAGGGACTGAATTGTGTACAGCTGCTTGTGATGCTGATTCCAATATTAAATCAGAATTCTCAATTAACTCATCCAATGTTTTATAAGCTTTGGCATTAACCTGCTGTGCTAATTTACTAGCATTATCATAATTTAAATCATAGAAATATGCAAGATTAACATTTAATTTTTCTTCAAGTTTGAATTTTACTAATGTATTTGCTATAGATCCACAACCCATGATACCTACTTTCATTAAAAAACTCCACTTAAGATTTAATTATAGGTTTTTTTGAAATTGGTCTTTTAGGTTCTGAACTGTTGATTCTTTTTTGTTGTGCCTGCTGGTACTGGATTAGTTTTTCCTGATCTACCAATATTACATCGCCTACTGCTGTTACAACTTCGTAAGGAATGTCAATTATTCCTTCAGTTCTTACAGGATTTACATCTTCTTCTTCAGGAACTAATCGTAATGAGTTTCTGAATACGTCCCTTAAACCTACATTTCCACTTTCTTCTGTTAATGCTTTAGTTTTGAAAAATGAGATTCTTCCTTTTTTAATGTTTAGAACTACTTCATTTATTCTTCCTATAAATTTTCCTTCAGTATTGTAAATATTTAAATCGTAAAATGTTGATAAATCTACCATATTATCACCAAATGTTTATTTTCAATGGAATTAATGATACATCTTTAAAAGTCTTTTAATAATCGTTAAAAAGTTTCAATATCCTTAATCTGAAATTATATTATAATAATTTCTAATCTATTTAATATTTGTAAAACATATTATATAAATTTTATTTAAAAATATCATATTAAACTGATTCAGTTTTTTTAATCTCAATATTTTTCTTAGAAAAAAATAAATTAAAAAATATACATATTATGTATTAGCAGATTGTTTTCAACAATTATTATTTTAAATCATTTATTAAAGGGAAGAATATGTGGGACACAAGTAAAGATTACAGGTTAAGAGTTGCTGAAAAAGCTATAGAACAATTTATTAGAGTGGTTGAAGGGTCAAATTTAAGAGGTTCCTGGAACAAGAAACAGGTCCGGTTAATTGCTAAAAATATGAATCCTGACATTCAAACAATGTATTATTCATATGTTTCTCCCCAGGAATTAGCACAGACTCCTCAAATGGAGAATTTACTTAAAGGTGTTGATGAAATAATCGACAATTTAGGTGGAGAAGATTATTCTAAAAAATTCTTATCGGAATTGAATCGTGAAGAACGTGAAAAGCTAGAATTACCATTATCAAAAATGAAATTCTTCTTTAACACTATTCGTGGTTTACCTGACAGACTTAAACTTGGAGAAATTGATGATCCGGTAATTGGTGTTGATATTAAAGTTGGTGAGCTTGTCAGTGTCAGTAAACATCCTAATACCGATACACTGATGGTATGTAATGTTAATTTAGGTAAACGTGCCATTACTGTAATTACCAATGATTTAACTGTTAAAGATAATGATAAAGTTGCTGTAGCATTGCTTCCTCCTAGTGCATTTATGGGAATCAGTAGTGAAGGTATGTTCCTCGGTGCAGGTGAAGGTATATTGAAAGATGTTGAGGGAGAACTGGGCAGTTTACCACAGCATATTGATGTGGCCGCTTTTAATGAAACCAGAAATCTTGTTGACCAGTTCTTAAAAGAATAATTATATCCGCCCCACTTTATATTATATTTTTTATGTCATCTATTTTGTTTATCAGGTTATCTACTTCCGTATTGTTTATTTCTTCGCTAAATTCAACCAAATAATCTTTGTACATTGATAATGCTATTATTACTACTGCTATTATTCCTGCTATTAGTAAAATTAATTCTGCTGATGCTTGTCCTGATGTTTCGTTGATTATCATAATTTAAACTCCTAAAATTCCTTTGAAAATAATTTGTGAACAGTAATATACCAATATGGATAATGGAACTAGAATAATTACATATTTAATTCCCTTTTTACTGTCCGAATACATTACTATTCCTATTAGTATTGCAACAAGGACTGATTGTATTATTACATAACCCATACTTGCCGTTGGTATTACATTTTCTAATGGATTTGGTTTACCTATTTGAGCTATGAATTCTGAATATAGTCTTATCATTCCCAGAGCAAAGGGTGTTGCTATTGTTGATGAAATTATCAGAAACATTACTGACATCATTACCCCGGCCTTTCTTTCTCTTTTTAACATTATTGAATCTGTTAAATCATTTGCAATAGATTCTAACACGTCAGATAAGTTACCTCCAGATTCTTTACTATATATTATTATTTGAAATGTATGTTTTAAGTTATTTGAATTATTTCTTTGTGCTATATCCATTAATGATTCTTCAAATGGCCTTCCAAAGCTTGTTTCCAGTAATGCTCTTTTTATTTCATCATTTAATGAATTGTTTATTGTTGTTGAAAGTTCATTGAAAGCAGATTCCAAACCATATCCCACTTTTATTAATGCCGATAGCTGTCGCAAATAATCCGGCAAATCCAGTTCTATATTATCAAGCCGTTTTTGATTTTTGTAGTAGATATATGCCGATACGATTACTGGTATACTTAATGTAGACATCAAAACTACTAAAAAAGACAAGTTGAGTATCGTTGAGATTATTGTCATTATCAAAAAGAAAATCAGCGTTACTATTAGTGTTACGGATATTAAATCTTCGGTCTTAATGTATAAATCTGCACCAATAACTTTTTGTTGTATTTTTGTAATTGTTTTATCTGATAGAACAATTTTTATATAATTGCCCATTATTTTTAGTAATTTATTAAACATAATTTATTAATTAAGAATAGTCTATAAAATAAGTTATATATAAAACTTTGCAAAA
>MVAA01000122.1 GCA_003266105.1 Methanosphaera sp. rholeuAM6 | reverse complement strand
TTGAAATTTTCTCCTATTATTACGTCATCACAGATTGTAAGATTTCCATAATTATACATTTCGCCGTTTAGTGTTACGTTATGAAGTATCAGATTACCATGGTTATCTAACCTGGTATTTAGGGTGACGTTGATATATGTGAGGTTTCCCCAATTCTTCTTCATTACGCCCGAGAAGGTCGTGTTTTCAATGGTGTATGTGCCATTGTAGTCTCTTAGGTAGTATTTTAATACTTCCATGTCGCTATAGTTTATTATTCCACCACCCTCTATTCTGAATCCATCACAGAACACTACATCATCAGTTATGGTCAGAACACCATTATTATTTATATAATTTGTATTATCTTTTAAATTTGATAGTACTGTGTTGGTTAGTGTCATATTAGCATTAGCAGGGTTATTTATCTGGTAGTATGTGGAATTGTTGAAAATCATGTTTCCCCTATTTTGCAGGGATACTGTTGCTGTGGAGTTTATGAATTCCAGGAATCCCTGTTGTGTTAGTTGTGCCTTCCAGGTGGTGTTTATGCTTGTTATTCTTCCCACGTTACGGTTTTCAAATTTGAAGTCAATTGTTGAATCCTTGATTGTCATGTTTCCATAGTTGTAGCTTCCATAAGTAAGGGATCCCTTAACTATTGAACAATTTATGAGAGTTAGGTTTCCATAGTTGTATATTGCAGCTAGTGTTGAATTGACTATGACAGTGTTACCTAAGTTCTGGATACTGGTTGAAATTTGGGTTATGGTGGCGTTTTCAATTCTTGTTTCACCAACGTAACAATTGTTTGCTTTTAGTGTGTCCGTAATGTTCTGATTGTTGGTAGATAGTGTACATCCCTGACTTGCGCTGATTTTGAAGTTTTCTGTTGCTGTTGTCTTGTCATCAATGGTTAATTTTCCACTGTTACCTATTGTCGTATTTAGTGTTGAATTTGTTATTTCTAGTTCTGAATCAACGGCATTATTACTAAACTGGGCATTTAAGACAACATTGTTCAAGGTCATCTTATTGTAATTTATTATTCTGTGTGATATTGTTGCGTCGTTGATTGTTATGTCGCAACCTGTTCTAAAATATAGGATTCGGTTGGTACTATCAGCGGTTAGTGTCTGTTGGTTTGCGTTGATTGTTATTTTTGGCGTGTATGTTCCATTGTTTAGGTTGACGTTTGATGTTATCTGGTATGTTCCATTGTTCAGGTTGATGACGTACTCGTCGTTTTCAGAGTCTGCTAC
>MVAA01000085.1 GCA_003266105.1 Methanosphaera sp. rholeuAM6 | reverse complement strand
TAGTAATATTAATTTCTGTAGGTCCTTCTTCACCTTCTGTTTTAACTGAACTACTTACTTTCTTATTTAAAACATTATTAGAACTTGTTAAAGAATTTCCTCTCGTGCCATGATCATACCAAATTATATGTGGATCCTCAGGATCTGGGTCATTTGTAAATGTATTATCATAACAAACATAAGTTGGACTAGCTGAAACTACTAATGTATTAATTGTATTATTACATAAATCACAATTTGCACCATTTACATATACTGTTGAGTTTTCTGCGTTGTTGTTTTTGAAGTTTATGTTATTTTTTAGTGTAACATCCGATTTGAATATGTTGTTTGTTACGTTTGAGTATTGGTTTATTGTTGTTGTATTGTCAAATCTGTTGAATTTTACTTTTGAATTTTTAGCTATGATTGCTGGACCAGTGAAGTTGTTTCCTGCTACTAAACTATTTTGTGCTCCACTGAATGATGCACCATTGTTTAAGGTGTTGTTTATGTATCCATTTCCCACATATGTATCGTTATAATAGTCATTGGTTGTGTTGTTTGCTGGATTATATGTTCCTGCCCAGTTTCCTATTATTCCTTTTCCAGTATAGTTGATTATGTTGTTTATTATGTGGTTGTGTGGTCCACCAATTGTAATAGCTTGACATATTGAACTATCTTCATCTGGTCCAATAATGATGTTATTGCTTATGGTGTTGTTTTTGTTTTGTGTTATACCATTACCTGTTTGACCAAATTGGTTTAAGTACACAAGGTTACCTACTGTTCCTTGACCAATTATTGTGTTATTATCTATTGTACAGTCTTCACCGAATGTAATTACGACAGCACTACACCCTGTGTTGTTTGCTGCATAGAAGTAACTGTTTTTTACTGTAATATTTCTTACTCCTGTACGCATTGCAAAGTAACCTGTACCTTTTCCAACACCTTGGTTGTCCACTGTTACATTGATGTTATCAAATACGATATTTGAGGCACTTGTTGTGAAAACCTGTGTGTTATGGAATTTTAGATTTGTAATATTGGAATTGTTTGCCCCATTAGTAAATTCAATATATGTAGGATTACTTTCATCATCATACCCCTTAATTGTATTTAAGTCTAATGTAAATCCATTTCCAGTAATAATTACTGCTTTATCCACTTTATAACTTGAATTAATACGATTTACATTTCCTGTGAAATTTAAGGTATCTCCAGAGTTAACATTACTTTCAAAACCTGCTGCTTTGAAGTATGTATCAAATGTAGTATTGTTTACATTATGAGTTGTAGGAGTTATTGCTCTCGTTTGTCCACTAATTGCTTCTTTTGTAACAGTCTCTGTTACATCTTTTTTAATTTCATTCTCTGTCAGTACTGTTGTTTGCACGTCTGTATTGTCTGTAGTATGTGTAACTGCTGGTGTTGTTACTGATTCAGTTGTTGAATCGTTTACATCAGCTGCTACTGCTACGGACATCATGGCAACTAGCAATACTGCTAAGAGAATGAAATGTTTTTTCTGTAAAATCATTCTCTGATCACCTAATTTAAGTTGTTAATAATTTCTTTGTCCCTGACCTATTATAATCGGACCCGTATTACGTGCATAATAACCGAGTTGTTCCAATTACTATTTTTTCTGTCATTGAATAGGATTCCTAGAAATTATTAATTGCCAACTTTTCCTGGATAATTTTAAATTATTATAAATTACATAACAAAATAATCAAAGTCATTAATTCTGTATTTGATCATTTCATTTTATTGGAATTTATTAAAA
>MVAA01000020.1 GCA_003266105.1 Methanosphaera sp. rholeuAM6 | reverse complement strand
ATTCTCAAAAAAAAAATCAACAGCCCATCCCTCATTGGATTATTAATATTAACATTTGACCAACCACTGCCCCCTTGAAATGGAAGTCAGTTTTTGAGAATTTTTAGTAATGTTTTTTAGAAAGTGAATTTATAGGTTTTACTGAAGTTTCTTCCCATCCTCAACCTGTAGAGGTTGAGGTATTCATTTTAGGATAAAATAATTATAGTGTGGTAAAATGGCAAATAAAAATGTTGAACTAATGAGAGGTAAACCGGAGGTAGCCGTGAAAAAACTGGCCATTCCCATTATGATTTCCATGCTTTTAACAGCATCCTATAATATTATTGACGGTATATGGGTTGTTGGGCTTGGTCAGGTAGCTATTGCAGGCATCGGCTTTGTAAACCCCATTTTCATGATTCTTGTTGGTGTAAGTATGGGTCTTGGAAGTGGTGCCACAAGCAGTATCAGTCGTTTTATTGGTGCAAATAATCATGAAGGTGCAAATCAATCGGCCATCCATTCCATTGTTATTCTTGCGGTTGCTTCCATACTTCTTACCATTATATTACTTGCCATACAAAAGCCATTACTTATTCTTTATGGAGCCAGTGGACAATCATTAGTAGAAGCTTTAAACTATGGAACTCCCCTTTTTCTAGGTTTGTTCGGATTTATGTTTGCTAATGGTGCAAGCGGTATTCTTCGTGGAGAGGGAGATATGAAAAGGGCTATGTATGCCATGATTATTTCTGTAGGTTTGAATACTGTTTTGGATCCAATCTTTATCTATGTGATGAATCTTGGTTCGGCCGGTGCATCCCTCGCTACCGTAATCAGTTCCCTCATATCTGCTGTTGTGATTATGTATTGGATTTTGATTAAGAAGGACACTTATGTTGATGTGAATCTGAAAGATTTTAAATTGGACATTGATATTACAAAGGATATTTTGAAGGTCGGTATTCCTGCATCTATGGATATAATATTTTTAAGTGTTGCTTTAAGCATGTATTTGGTTTTTATTTCCATGATTAGTGGTGATTATGGTGTTGCTGCCTTTTCTTCAGGTCAAAGACTGTATTTCTTTGCGATAATGCCGTTAAGTGCTATTGGTACTGCTGTTACTGCTGTCACGGGTAGTTCTTTTGGTGCCAGAAATGGTGATTATCTTTCAAGATCTCATAGTTACGGTTCCAAGTTCAGCATATTATTCGGTACTGTTCTTACAATCATTTTTGTTGTTTTTGCTGTTCCTCTTGCCACAATATTTGCATATACTCCGGAAACTTCATCTTTAATTCCTGAAATTGCTAATTTTCTTAGAGTGGCTACTTTATGTCTTCCTTTAACAGGAGCAGGTATGGCTTCAAGTTACTTTTATCAGGGAATTGGACAGGGCAGCATTAGTCTGATATGGACTATCATCCGGGAAATACTTTGTACCAATTGTCTGATTTATCTGTTGGCAATATTGTTTGGTTTGGGACTGACTGGCGTTTGGCTGGGACTTGCTGTTGGTAGAGCATTAGCTGGTGCCTTAAACTATGTATATGCCAGACATACCATTAATAAAATTAGAAAAGAGTTTAAAAATTAATTCAAATGATAAAAAAAGAAAAAATTAGTTATCAACCGTACGATTATTTGTATCTAATTGTATAATGCTGATCTGTATTGTTCAAGTTCATAACTAATTAATGTAGGGTAAGTATAACATTTTATATTAGAAACATGTACTTCATTTCCGTCTTCATCAACAAAGTCTATTGAACGCCAGAAATTGTCTCGTTCTTTCACTAATTTGTCTACTAACTCTTTTTCCCTTAGTTTTAATAATATTTGTTTATCTTCTTTACTTGGGTTGTTAGAAGCTTTACATTCTTGTATATTGAAAACATATTCTTCTCCTGAAGAAAATACTACATATCTTTTTCTATTTTCGTATATTTCACCAGTAATTAAGAATTTTTGCATCATTTGAACACACGTTTTTTAGAAATGTTTATTTTTAGAAATGTATTTTTTTTAATTAGAACTAAATAAAGTAATATTTATTCAGATTTAATTAATATTATATTATTCAAAAGTAATATTTAAATGTATTATTAGTATTACTTTTATCTTTGTAAAAATCAAAAAAGTAATACAAAAAGATATGAAAAATAGGAAAAATTATTTAACATAATTCTTAGTATAAGGACATGCAAACAAACATTTACCGCAAACAGTATCCGGCTTACCCAGATTAACCTCAGACACCTTTAAAGCAAACTGTTCACATTTTTTATCATTGAAAAATTCATTACGGTACTTCTTATAATTCCATTCTTCACCACTAATTGCCCCACCTAAACAAGCATCCCTGCACACCATACAAGAACCGCACCTTGATTCCAATATAGGTTCTCCACATTCTAACGGAGCATCAGTCAATACTGAAGACAACCTTAAAGCAGAACCATATTTAGGAGTTGTTAACAGAGCAGATTTACCTATCCATCCAAGACCCGATTTTGTAGCAAAGGTTTTATGAGGCAACTCAAAAGAATTATTTTCTCCAAAATCCTGACCTAATCGTTTTTTCGTCTGAGCATAAGCATTATATCCTCTTTCAACCAAAAATTCCTCACACAACATGCCCAGGTTATCTAGTCTGGAATTAATACCTATTAATTCATCAAGATATTCTCTTGTAGGAGCATTCTCCATTTTTCTAATAATATCCTTAGGATAAACGATATAGAAAACAACCCCATAATTATATCCCTCAATAATAGTCACGTCAGTAATATCCGCAAATCCTACCTCGGTAGCACCGTTTTCCAATAAGTATTTTCTTAATTCAGATGATAAAGTCATAATCATACATTTATACGCCAATCCTAATTAATATTTTCATTGTATTACAATGAAAGTAAAAATAACTAAAAATGTAATAAAAACAACAGTTAAAGCACATATCATGAAGCAATATCTCGAAGGAAAAAATCATGACCCATTATCCCTAAAATAAGTCATCATGAATATTTAATACTATAAAAAACACTACTGGCAATTTCAACATTAATTATAATACTTTTAAAGCAAACTATAAATTAAATTAAAAAAAGAATAGTATTATCTAATTATATACTGAGAAATACGAGGGGCTATTTTATGACTGTTATTGTACATATGTCTGATTTACATATTGGTTTTGTAGAGTTTCGAGAAGATATACTGATAAATACGATTAATTATATTAACGAATTGAATCCTGATGCCGTAATTATATCAGGAGATTTAACGGAACATGGATACTATAATGAATTCATAAAAGCAAAGGAATATGTGAGTTTAATATTACCACCAACCATAATTGTTCCTGGAAATCATGACGCACGTAATCTTGGTGATGAAATATTTGAGGAAGTTATCGGACATCGCCACAATATTCTGGAACTGAAAGACTCTAAAATTAAAATCATCGGATTAAACAGTAGTGAACCCGACATGGATCATGGAAAAATAGGCAGGTTACAAAAACAGTACATGGAAAGGGAAATAGAAGATGCAAAAGAAAAAGGATTCTTTATCATAATAACATTCCACCATCATATAATTTCCGTACCAAATACCGGCAGGGAAAGAAATGTTCTAAGTGATGCCGGTGACATACTCTACACACTTATAGAAAAGAATGTCAACCTTGTACTCTCCGGACATAAACATGTTCCACACGTATGGAAAATGAACAACACAATTATAGCAACGACAGGAACTGTTTCTTCAATGAAATTACGTGGAAAAAGTTATCCATCATTCAATGTAATCACGATATCTGACGACAATAAAAAGGTTAAAATTTGTTTAAATACACTTAACAACGGTATTGAAGAAAAAGTATTGTACGAAGACGAATAACATTCACCTAACCACCATACTCCTTTTCATATGTTGATTCACAGATAAAGCGTTTGAAACCGTGCTAAATTAAATCATGTATCATCCGCAGAGCATCCAACAGTCCATGACTGTACTCTATACACCCAAATGATGTTCTCATATCCTCTTTTTCAAGATAATATTTTGAATCGTTCATGTAATCAACAGCCCTATCATATACTTCTTTTTCCTTGTCCACGAAGGTAATATCCTCTACCTCTTTAAGGTTTCTTTCAAGCTTTTGAATGTCGACTGCTATTTTTTCCCTACTTTCCAAATCATTTGCTAACATAACATATACATCCTCTATAATTGATTGAAAAAATATTTAAAATAAATAAAAAAAAAATAATTTGGGGGTTATTAGTATTTGAAGTTGAATGATTCTTCTACGGCAAACATGTTTCTGAATTCTGCAGTTGCATCATCAATATAGAACATTTTCATACTCCATCCGTTTTCATCATATATTGCCTTAAGTTCCCCTAAAACTTCCCAAGCCTTGTCTATTACATCCTGATTGTCATCAAAGATTGCAACACCATAATACCTTAGTATGTCTTCTCCTCTCGTTGCCACTATTTCTATTTTAGGATTTGCTTCCATTTGACGGTAAACTTCCTTAAAATCACCTATTCCAAAGTAAATTTTATCATCATACAATATATGTAATCCTAAGGGTCTGCATTTTGGCTGGTCACCATCTGTTGTTGCTAAAAAGAACATTCCTGCTTCCTGCAAGTAATTATCCACTTTTTCTATATCTGACATATTTTTCATCTCCGTTAATATTTTCTATATCTTTTTTTTCTTTTATTCTTTTTCCTACCTGTTATCCTTTTTACAACCCTATAAGCCAACAGCAATATTACTGCAATTACTATAAACGGTATCATGTCTGTGAGAATTGAATGATTAACCTTGTCAAAACGGTACGTGTGGGCAAAGTCCATTTCACTGGAATCCGTATGATTTTCGGTTATTCTTGCAAAGTTATATACTATATCCGAATATGACAGGTATGCTCCCTCATAGTTTACATAGTTTGGAGCCCTTCCGTTTTCATCCATAAATGATCTTATCATGCTTCCCATCTGCATGTAATCATATACGCTGTAAGAGTCTCTGGCAAGTATTGAAGTTTCCAATGGATTATCTGGCTGACCATATTCCTTTGGCTGAGATAAAGAATTTCCATTAAGATATGAGCTTGCCATATAAAGTACCTGCGGTGCCGTGTATGAATTATAAGTACCCTGATAGCTTGTGTCAGTACTTTCAACTACTTTTTGACTTGCATGTGCCATGACTGACGGATGAATGTTGTGTGTTACAACCAAGTTTTCATCATAGTATCTGTTGGTGTTTTTGTTGTTTATTTTTTCCACTATTTGCTGGGCAATGTAGTGATTTATTTCATCGTTGCTTGAAGTATATGTGTCGCCTGCACTTGGATATGCTTTTAATGGTTGCACATAATCTATTCCCGCTTCTTTTAGGAAAGTTCCGGGTGTTGTTAATCCGGCAAAATATGCATTAGAATAATTGTCATCCCATGCTCTTCGCAAGTAATCCTTATTATCCAAATCCAAATTTCCCACATTGACAAAAATTATTTGCCTGTCCATGTTCTGCATCGCCTTTGCCAGAATCAAAAAGTTTCCGGCATCATTAGCGGCAAAATTTACGCTTACATCAGCATCGCTTTCTATTGCTCTTGAACCTTCCCCCGGACTTGGTGCATACGGGTCTATCGTTACTGTAATTTCACCATTACTTATTTCTTCAATGTAATTTTTTACCGAGTTTAACATGTCAAGATCATTGCTTTGTCTACCTATATGATCCGATGTTAAAAAAACACTTGTTGCACTAGTTGCCTGTATTGCCGAGAAGACTAGTAAAAAACATAACGTTGAAACTATAATCCGCCTTTTCATAGCATTCCCCATTGAATTTATTTTAATTCCTATACTAGTATATTTGAAGGTTTTTATTTAAAATTTTTTTGAAAAAATAGACTGCCGAATGCGATTAAATCAATAAAAGAAATATGATAAGAAAAATAATTATCATTCCCACAAAAATATTTCCTAACAATCATCCACCACCACATATCTGAGTGTTATACAATGGATTGATTATAAGTACACCATTCTAATCAAAAAACGTGTCAACCACTGTTTTTGTATAATAATCTTTAACATTTCATCAACAATTAAAATAAATCATATGAATCTGTTAAATGAAAAAAAAAGACCAACAAACAGTGTCAAAATTTTAAAAAAAAAAGTTAAAAAAAGATTAAATTCGGAATTTAGGAAATTCCGTAGCATCAATAAACTTTGGCATGTTTCTATTATACACTTTTGCCATTGAACAAACAAGATCATACATCTCAATCAATTCCTTGGTATTGTACTTGTAATTACCATGAACAAGAACTGAAATGTTACGTTTCTGGAACAATTGCTGATATTTGTCCTTATTAAAAAAGTAATGAGTTCCCACATCATCATATAACTTCTGGAGCAAATAGAATGATGTCGTTAATGGAATAATATACTTAGGATATTTAAAGTCCAATCTCTTAAAGATATTCTGCAAAGCACCGTTTTCAATATCCAATTCTCTCAGTTCATTAAGATGAACATCGGTATTGCGTATACCATATTTTTCATATAATTCAACTTCAGCTATTAATTCCAATGTTCTATACAATCGAATGATTGCATCATCATACTTTTCCTCATCAATACGTCGTTTTGAATTATTAATCAAATCAGCAATCCTATATGCATTATGTAGCTTATTGGTTTTATCTGTTAATATTTTCATAGACTTTCTGCTTCTGGGCAGATATGGCAGGATATTGAAATATGGAATCAATTCATCAAAATTATAATCCTCATATTGAAAAGAATCCCATTTACTAAAAATATCAATCAGATTAGTGAATTGAATCGCTACCTGATCAAATGGGGAATAATTTTCATCTAAAATTTCCTTTGCCATGTTGAAATCATAATTATTGAACAGCTTCTTGACAAAATACAATGCACTTTTGGTAGCAGTTTCCTTTTCAACAACATCAAATCTACTTATATTCCCCGTATCTTCTATTTTTAAACGATTCTGTATTTTTAAACCGTACATTCTTGCAATGATCATTGCCACTGCGGTTAACTTGTTAGAACCATGAGTGTAATTGATAACTATTTCAGCATCGGGAAATTCGTTAATTTTATATTTGAACCTGTCAAAAATATACTCGGTATCCTCAAAGTCCTTTAGAATCAGAACATTCAACTCTATTTCATCGGAGTACATATCCTTATAATAATTTCTAATATAAGGCAAATAGTTTAGTATGTTATTTGTACCTATCAGTACCATAATGTCATATCCTTTATCATGAACTATTTTGCATAAATATTTTATAAATGTTTTTTTATCTGCCATTTCATGATTTGTCAATGCAAAGAACACTTTATTAACCATACTTTTCCTCCATTTCCAGATTACAGGACTGAAAACTGCCATATGCCTTAAAATTATATTTGATTAACTATTATTAAAATAGAAAAAATAATTTTTTATAACTGTTCATTAAAAAAAAATTCTCCTATATCTAATTAGATATAAATATCATATACTATATAAAAGTATCACAAAAATGACAAAAAAATTAAAAAGAAAAAAAGTATTACACATACCTCGAAAAATTGAACCTCCCCATCTTGTA
>MVAA01000131.1 GCA_003266105.1 Methanosphaera sp. rholeuAM6 | reverse complement strand
TAAGGCCATAATTGATTATGGTTCAGGCAATACATATGAAAACAATGTAAATGTTAGTTCAACAAAATATTATGGAACTGTTTACCTTAGTGGAAAGAGTGCTAAAGTTAAAAATAATGCATTCAGAGACACTTTACCAAAAGTAATTAAAGCAACGGTTACAACGGTTTATAAAGTTTCAGGTACTGTTGGAGAAACTGTCAAGTTAGCAGCTAGTGTAAAAACTGTTGACGGCCAAAAAGTTACCGGTGGTACTGTAATCTTTAAAATTAATGGTAAAACATTTAAAACTACTGATACTTTCAGTGGTTCAGCAAGTTCCAAAAAGATCAGTGTTAAAAAAGGTGTTGCAAGCTACAGTTTCATAGCACCTATTGAATTTGGTAAGATTAAGAACGTGTCTGCTACTTACAGCGGTTCAGCAGATTACTTGGCAAGCAGTTCTAAAGTCATTAAATCTTCTGTATCTTATAGAAGTGCTTCAATGATTTTAAGACTCAGCACTACAAACGCAAAACAATATCAGACAATTAAATTGACTGCAAAAATTAATGATACTAAAACTGGAAAAGCAATAGCCAACAATGACAATAATTATGTCATATTTAAGATTGATGGTGTAGCTATTAAAAACAGTAAAAACAAAGTCATTAAGACTAAAGTTGTTGATGGTGTTGCAACCTATAACTATGTAGTTCCTGGAGGCATGGCCGGATTCTATGATAACGGTTCAGCAAGATACTATAAAGTTTCTGCAGAATTCATTGGTCCTGCATATAAAACACCTAAGGAACCAACTAAACAGTTCACAGTTAAGAAAAGCAGCATTACAGTTCAAACAACTAAAGCAGCAATTGATACTGCTACCAATAAGTTAAGATTGGAAGCTAAAATTAAGGATACTAAAGGTAAAGTTATCTCTGGTGAAAGCAGCATTATTATTAAGGTAAATGGTAAAACTATTAAGTATAAAGGTAAAGCAACTCCTACCGTTAAAAACGGTAAAATTGCTATGACTCTTAACTTAGGAACCATTACAGATATTGACAGTGTAAGTATTTACATTTCTCCGTCAAATGCTTATTTCTCTTACAAAGGAGATATAAAAACAACCAGAGTATAAATTTTACTCTCTTTAACCCCCTTTATAACATTATAATCAAAAAAAAAAACTATTTTTTTTATGTGAAGAAATTTTCTGTTAAAAAGTTATTTACAATGTTTAGTTTATATGAATCTTCTAAGAAAAAATAAGCATTAATCTCATTATCTTATAAGATTATGTGTATGTTTTTCATAACAAATCAATCTATTTTTCGAAATACTCCCATATAATTAATTATAATAGTATTAAACGATATAAATTATCCTATGAGTAATTAAATATTATTCTGGAGAGTAATTATATGATAGATAAAAAGAGTATGTTACTTCTTTTTGTTAGTTTAATAGTAATATGTCTCACAATATCTGCCGTATCAGCAGCAGAAGGTAATTCTACTGATGGAGCAAATACTCAACAAACCGAAATTCAAAAGATGGTTAACGTTGAAAAGACAGATACTGTACAAACTGTAAAAACAAGTAATAAAATCAATAAGACGAAAAGCAAAAATGTTAAAAGTGCT
>MVAA01000065.1:1469-7842 GCA_003266105.1 Methanosphaera sp. rholeuAM6 | reverse complement strand
CCAGAGTATACCCAGTCCATTTGTTCCTGCTAAACCTCCAAAACCTACAATTGCTGCAGTACTGATGAACGTAGCACCATAACTAAGTGCCATTACAATAGAACTTGTTTTACGTCCTGCAACCAAGTAATCTTCATTACTACTTGTACGTTTCCAAGCAATATAACCTACCAGAACCATCATTGCAATGTAAACTAAAATTATCACTGCTAATAAATAATTCATTGTATCTCCTATTTATATTACTTTCATTTTGTTCATTATTTTATTATATATTATATTATGTTTTTAATCTTTAATTAGTATTGTCATACTACTTAAAACTATTATTAAAAAAAGGATGATTTTTGGAGGTTATTTTTTGTTTTTTCTATAACTGGATGGAAGTACACCCATCTCTTTTTTAAATGCTTTGGCAAATTTGCTGCTGCTTTTGTATCCAATCATGTTTGCAATTTTGGAAATTGGGTAATCGGTGTTTTTAATTAATTCCTTTGCCCTGTAGAATTTATACTCTTTATACCATGTGTATAACGGTTTTCCATACATGTCCTTAAAACAGTTTTTCAGTGTTGTCAGGTTGATTCCATAACTTGCAGATATCTGTTCGAGTGACACGTAGCTAGCAATGTTCCGGGATAATGAATTTTTAATGTTTCTTACTACCCTGATTGTTACATCGGAATATGTTCTCTGTTCTATCGTTTCGTCACGAATTCCATAATCATTTAATAACAGTAAAAATTCTAATGTTTTAAGTTGGTAGTAAAGCTTGTTGGTAATTTCTCTTTCCATTTTGATATGTTGAACATCTTTGATAATATTTGTTAACATATCTGGGGATTTAAATATGATGTTCTTTTCTTTTCTTGCTTCATCAAACAAGTTTTTAACTACTTCATAATATAAACTGAATTGTTTTGGAAAATACTTTTTGAATTGCTTATTGTTTATCAGTATGTGGAAAAGAGTTATTTCTCCAATATAACTAAATGATTCCGGATTTAATTCTTTTATGAATATATTTATATCATTTTCTTTTCGGAACATATATTTATCGGGACCAACTTTTAATTGGCATTGTCCTTTAGTTAAAAAATTAATAATAATAGTTTCTTCTGGATGTTCGTAGTATAACAGCTCATTACTACTTTGGTAGTAATCACTTAATTTTGAATCTTCTTTAATAAGTGTTATTCCAGGAATCATGTTAAAAACAGATAGTTGCACATCGTATTTGTTCGGTATTTTTATGCAGGTTCTATGTCCCCCAGGAATGTCTTCGTATTTTACGTAGGGAGAAAATTCTTCTTTGATATGTATTTCATCTGTGGGATACTTTTTTTCATTTGACATTTAATTTTCTCACCTAATTATTAATTCTACTTTATTAATTATTAATATATTATTACTACTAATAAAAGTTTATTGTTTAACGATTTTGTTTTTAAAAGGTTTTTTTTAGTGAATACTTTCTAAAAATCTCTATAAACTTTTAATTAATTTTTTATTCAAGTTTTCTTAAATTATTTCTCTTATTTAGTTTAATTTTGTTGATTATTGCTTCATGCATCCTACGAATAAATTCTGCACGTTCCTCATATTTCAAAACATCAAGATAACCTCTAGAAACAAGATTAAATGCAAAAGGTGTGGGTATAGTTGTGTTTATTGTACGTATGATGGTTTTTTGTTCTTCTATTGATTTTAAAACTTCACTTGCATGTTTAATATCCATATAATCCTCAATAACTTCCCTACGAGCTTCATCCAATATTGCAAAATGATCATCAATATCCTTAACAAAATTTAACAGTATTTTACCAGTAACCTGTTGACGACCAACACTTTTCTCCCTACCTTTATAACGACGTAAAATCATCAAAGACCTATTGGCACAATCTCTAAAACGACTGGCAAGAGTTTCAGTTTTATCTATTGCCTTAATAAGAATACTCCGGATATTTTCACTGTTCAATTCCTCAAAAGCTTCAGCACCACCAATTTTAGAATCACTACTTAAATAAAAACCATTATCATCAATACTAATCATAACATCATGATGATACTTCTGAGCAATAATATAAGCTACAGCTCTACTTAAAGCATCATTAACACGTCTACCATATAATGAGTGGAAAACAACAAATTTTCTACCACCAAATCCGGTATAATGTTCAATCAACAGTTTATTTTTGGATGGAATCTCACTATACAAAAACTGCTCAACAAAATAATAATAAATTGAACTGGCAGCATTATCATCAACATAAAGATAATCCTTAATATAATCAATAATCTCCTCCTGAGAAAGATTTGTTGATAATTTCCATTCCATAATAGCCCTGAAATTTTGAATAGAAACACCAATGTCATAACTTAACGGTAACTGTTCCGAAACCCAATTGGGAATAGTGGGCGTACTGCCACTAGGCACAACAGTAACAGTCATACCGCGTGCATACTTAAACTGATAAACTCTACCACCTAAAACAAAAGTATCCCCTTTATGAAGGCGTTCCATAAAATCCCCATCAATGCTACCAATAACCTGACCATTACACTTAACACGGGCATGACTTCTATCGGCAATAGTTCCAACATTGGTGGAATAAAGAACCCTAGCCAACTTTCCACGTTTACCGAAAGTATTGCTCTCCCAGTCAACCCAGATTTTAGCATAAACATAACGTTGTTCAAGTCTTGTGTACTCACCGGCAAGATAACTAAGAACTTGCTCATATTCTTCCCAAGTCAAATCCTTATAAGGCATAGCCTGTTTAATAACATTATAAATATGCTTGATGTTCTGTTTACCTTCAATGGCAATACCGTAAATATGTTGACTAAGAACATCCAAACAATTGCGTGGAATGTTTATACGATCGATTTTACCTTCCTTAGCATTTTTCAATATTAAACTACATTCCACCAAATCGTCACGATTAACAACAATCATACGACCCTTAGATTTTTCATGCAACTGATGACCGCTACGGCCAATCCTTTGAAGGGCACGTGAAACAGATTTAGGGGAACTAATCAGAATAACAAGATCAATATAACCGATATCAATACCCAATTCCAAAGAAGTGCTACTGACAACCACTTTAAGGTTTCCATCTTTAAGCTGATTCTCAGTTTCAAGCCTAACCTCTTTGGACAACGAAGAATGATGAGCCATTACATTATTGGAATTGTAAAACCTTGGAAAATGTTGAGTTAATTTATATGAAACGCTTTCAGCACCACTTCGAGTATTCGTGAAAATCAAAGTGGTCTTATGTTCCTGAATTAACTTATGCAGTAACTTATACAACTCATTAGTCAAAGTCTCCTGATCCGTTTCAATAATATTTTCAACAGGACATAAAACCTGCATATCCAACTGTTTAAGATAATTTACATTAACAATTTCACATGGACGTTCATGGCCCCAGGAATAACCACTGAGAAAATTAGCAACTCTTTCAGGAGGACTGACGGTAGCACTTAAACCAATACGGGTAAAACCACAGGTTAACTCATTAAGTCTTTCCAAACTTAAACTTAAATGAGTTCCTCTCTTATTTTCAGCTAAAGAATGTATTTCATCAACAATAACATAACGAACACTACGTAATTTCTCTCTAAACTTGGGAGCAACAAGAAGAATGGATAATGTCTCAGGAGTAGTTATCAAAATATGTGGAGGATTTTTTAACATTTTGGAACGCTGATACTGCGTGGTATCACCCGTTCTGACAGCATGTCTAATGCCAACATCATGTCCTGCAACACTATTAATTCCGTTTATGGGTTCTTCCAAATTCTTATAAATATCATTATCCAATGCCTTAAGGGGAGAAATGTAAATGCAATACACTTTATCCTCAAGCATATTTCTTTCACTAAGATTGGTTAAACCGGAAAGTATGGCTAAAAATGCAGTCAATGTTTTACCAGAACCCGTAGGGGAAAGAATTAAAATGTTTTTACCTGCATTAATATGAGGAATAGCTTCTCTTTGAGCCTCAGTAAAGGTTTCAAACCTATTCTTAAACCATTTACTAACAAAAGGATGCAGTAAACTATGAATATGTTCATCATTATATTTAACATTCAATTAAATCAGCTCTAAAAACTATTATAATCCTCTTCCACAAGCAGGATATCATTCACAAAACCAAACGGAAAAACTTCTTCATCTTCAACAGCAAAAACTTCAAACTTCAAAACATCTTCTATAAAAGGAGAAATGGTTTTTTCATGCAGTACATCAGAACCATGAGTTATTGGTGTAAATGATGGAGTTACAATTAAATTATAATCATTCCAACTGCCCTTAAGAAAGGTTTTAACCTTTTCAACACGTTCCCCATTTCTAATGCCAATACAGGGATGTTCATGACCAATAACAATTGTTTCAATATTTTCAGGAATGTTCTCTGGAATATTATGACCATGTGTGATAAAAAAATTGTCAATAACAACAGAGTCTTCCATTAAAATGTCACGCTTATTGAGAATATACTGTGTGAAATTATCATGATTTCCCTTAATGACCTTAATATCCACATAATTATCTGATAAATAATCAATAAAATCCAACACTTCCTTCCATTCCTGGTTGCTGATATTAGCAAAGTTATGTTTAATGTCACCATTCAATATAATGTTTCTAGCATTAGCTTTTTCCTGAATAGCATCTAAAGAATCAACCATTATGTCAAACTGGTACTGGGGGATCATTAATCCCTGATTATTAAGTGAAGATTCATAACCGAAATGCAAATCCGATATTATAAGAGTGTCCCTGATTTTAAGGGCATTATTTACTATTTGGGCATCAAATATTTTTGCAGATGAATTCATGAATATATTTTTGTAAAAACAAATTGTTATATTATTTTACAAATTATTATTCATTGCAAAGAGGTTTAAATATTAACTCCTAAGATAAAAAATAATATTAATTACTTTTAAATAGATATATTACTAAGAAAACTTATTATAATTAATTTAAGGGGATTCTTTTTTATGAGTGATATAGATACAATAAAACAAAACATTTCTAGTGAAGACTATGAAATTCGATTAGAAGCATGTAAAGATTTAATAGAATTTCCAGAAGAGGGAATACCATTATTAATAGACATGTTTACCGATGAAAATCCTCATGTAAGATTTCAAGCAGCAAAATCATTAGCAGAAATAGGTAATGATTCTATTAAACCATTAATTTCAGCATTAAAATCTAATGATGTCAGAGTACAAAAATACGTAATATTGGCATTAAAAGATATTGGTGATGATGCGGTAGCAACAGAGCTTATTGAAGCATTAAACTCTGAAGATTTTGCAATAAGAAAATTTGCAGCCAAAGCTTTGGGAGAAATGGAAGTTGAAAGCGCAGTAGATCCAATAATAGAATTATTAACAGATGATGATTGGGGAGTAAGAACTTCTGCAGCAAAAGCATTAGGTGATATTAAGGACGAAAAAGCAATTGATCCAATCAAAAAAGCAAGACGTGCTGCAACAGGAGACAAAGAGTTTAAAAAAGTTGCAAATAAATCAATTAAAAAGATAGAAGCAGAACTTAAAAAGAAAAAATCTTAAAAAAAATACTTCAAAAACTATTTCTTGTAGATAGTATCATAAATATCTACTCTTTTATTTTTTAAAATAGGAATCTGTTCACGAACAGATTTAATGGATTCCGGATCTAATGTGGAATATAATATTTCTTCTTCTTTACCTGCTTTAGCTAATACTTTACCCCACGCATCAACAATCATTGAATGACCCCAAGCAACATAATACGGATTTTCAACTTGACTAGGACTAGTGGCAGCTACAAATGCCTGGTTATCTATAGCTCTGGCACGTATAAGAGTTTCCCAGTGTAAAGGACCGGTTGTTTTATTGAAAGCACCGGGCAACAATATAATATCAGAATTGTTCTTGTTCATTAAAGTCCATAATTCACTAAATCGTATATCATAACAAATTGCCAGCGAAATATTGGCAATAGGTGTTTCAACAGTAGTGACACTATTTCCAGGAGTCAAAGTATCAGATTCGGTAAATTTCATAGTGGCGGTATCAATATCAAACATATGCATTTTTCTATGTTTAGCAATAATTTTTCCCTTTTTATCAATCAAATAGGCAGTATTGTATATTTTTTCATCTTCTAATTCTGCAATAGAACCTGCCTGTAAATATATGTCATTTTCTTTAGCAACATCACACATAATACTTAATGTATTGCTGTCTTTTTCTTCTTCGGCATTTTCAACAAATTTACTATTATCATAGGGGGTATTAAACATTTCTGGCAATGTTATTATGGTGGCATCGTTACTACAGGCTTCATCTATTAATTCTA
>MVAA01000065.1:1231-1437 GCA_003266105.1 Methanosphaera sp. rholeuAM6 | reverse complement strand
TCCTCTTCAAGTGTCTTGAATAATAATCTATATTTATAATGATATACAAATTACGAATTAATAGGTGATATAATGTATGAAGTAGAAATCGATAGAGGAAACTGTAAAGGATGTGGGGCTTGCACAAAACCATCGCAAATACTTTTTCTAGATGATGATGGTCTAATAAACATGCAAGGGGCATTTGTCGATGATGATGTAGTGGA
>MVAA01000065.1:724-1181 GCA_003266105.1 Methanosphaera sp. rholeuAM6 | reverse complement strand
CCTGATGATGATGTTCAAACATGGAAACTATTTATATCTTATCCAAAGGAGTGTGAAGATTACAATACTTTCATGTCACGTTTAAACTCTGCAACAGAAGCATTCAAATGGGAAGATATTACAGATACTTCAGAAACAGGTTATATGGAAGCTATTGCTGATTGTGATGCTTTAATAGTATTGTCTGGTTTATGGGATGAGAACAAGGATATAATTAATGAACATATTAAATTTGCCCAATCATTCAAAAAAGCAATTATTATCATCAGGCCATATGGTGCTGAAGAAATACCTGAAGAATTACAGGATGTAGCTACCAGAGTGGTAGGGTGGAATACGGCATGTATTGTTGATGCAATACTGTTAAGTATTAATGGGGATGATTATGAATTCCTGATGTGAATTCATAACATTTTTTTTAATTAAAAAAAGAGTCTAATGTAGACACGTTTTCTTT
>MVAA01000065.1:0-712 GCA_003266105.1 Methanosphaera sp. rholeuAM6 | reverse complement strand
GAAACAATCAACATATCTTTTTAGTTGTTTAACAGCGTTCATACCTGCTTTTCTACTTTTAAATTCAAGAATCATTAATCTTTCTTCAGAATCAGTACCCATCAAATCAATAAATCCATTTTCTGTTTGATATTCGCGTCGTGTAGGTCTAAATCCCTTTTCAATAAGTTCCGGTTTTTCCCATGCAAGATCAACCATATGTTTCTCGTAACCCCTAATTTCCAAATCTTTCGTATCAACACAGTTATAATAGGTAACATTATATATTTCATCAAGAAAAACTTTTATTTCTTCCGTAGGTTTCATTTTCTTACTGATTAATACGATGCCATCCTCTTCTAATGAAACTTTATTTTTACAACCGGGAGCTTGCCAATTAACAGGATCCAAATTAAGTTCCTGATGTATTGCAAAAGTACCATCCTTTTTTATTAAAATTAATCTATCTCCAGATTCAAGAATACTGCGAGCACGACCTTCATATTCCACATGACACTTTGATAATATGATTAACATGGATTTCTTATCAAATCCTTCTTGTATAATCTCATATGCCTCTTGATTATCTGGATTTTCCAAACTTTTAAATTTAATTACAATCACTTCTCATATTACATTTGTTAATATTTATATCAAGGCACTGTCCGAAATGTGGGTGTTATAATAAAAATTATATTCATCATATTATTTAATTAATGCCCTTTTTTATATA
>MVAA01000012.1:5456-20389 GCA_003266105.1 Methanosphaera sp. rholeuAM6 | reverse complement strand
AGTAATTAATATCTTATTTCTTAGAAACTTGTTTTGGAAATTGGGAATATCTATATCATCAACATATATATACTCACATTCATCGATATCCGGTAGTTTTTCAAGGTTTTTTAATAATTTCTCCGTGGCAATTTTTTGAACATTGTTTGCCTGAATTAAATTTTTATGTATGTTTACACCTCCAGAAAAGTTTTTTTCAATTTCTTGAAAATGAATCATTCTCATTCAAATTTAAGAATGATTCAATAATATTTTAAAATCTATAATATATAAAACCTTTTATTTGGTAAATAAAGGACAATTAAAGCTTTATAATCTATTTAAATAAATTAAAACAAATATTTCATATATAGATGGTGGTGAAAATAAAATAAAAAAAAATATTAGAAAATCTTATCTATTACACTGGTAATCTGTAAAGTTTCCTTATCAGATTTGCCAAGACGCTTCATACTCTTAGCAGCAGCTTCAACAGGAGAATCCTTATCTTCCATCATAAACTGACTGATATATGTCATAAACATACGAAACTCCATCTTATTACTAAAAGTCTTGCGAAGAATCCTGTCAACATCCCTTTCCTCTTCACCAATCACCAGGTTTTCCTCACTGGAAACACCATTAAGGGCATTATTAATAGTGTCAAGATCATGATATTTCAACAGCTCATCAAGAAAAGCAGAATTCATACGTTTCCTATCGTCAGTATTCTTACGTAACCGTTTATCGTTCTGAACCCTATCCAAAAAACCATCATAAAAAACTTCAACCTCAGGTTCAGTCTTAAACAATACCTGAACAACCTCCAAAAGATTAGTGTCAACATTCAATCCAACAAATTCCTCATCCTCTTCCTCTTCCATACGTTTAACTTCTTCAGGTTTCATGAAAAACTACTCCTTCTCATTCAATAAATCAATAACAACATCCAACTTCTCGTTTAACTTTTCATTCTCACTTTCCAATGTATCAATACGTTCATTTAATTTTTCATTTTCCTCTTTCAAATGGCCAACAAATTTTTCTATCTGCTTTTGAATATGATTCTTAGTTTCCTCCTCCTGTTTTTCCATATAAAGTGCGGACATAGCTGCCGTAAAAATACTGACAAAAACAATGCCCATTACTATAGAAAACATGGAAAGAAGTTTACCAGAATAGGATGCAGGTGTTATATCACCATAACCCACAGAAGTCATCGTCACAACATTAAACCAGAAAGCATCAAATATCGTTGAAAAAGATGAATCAATCTGTGTTAAAATAACGGATGAAAATAAAATGTATATGAACACTATAACAACCAATATTTCAAATAATCTATTCTGAATAAAATATTTTAAAGAGCCTCTTGCAGTTCCCCCAACCTTGAAAATCTTAAATACCTGGAAAAACTGTAAAAATCTGGCCATTCTAAATACGGCTAAATATCTGAAAAATATAAAATTAAAAGGTATGACAGCTACAATATCAAAAAAATAATCTTTAATGAATGACAACGAACCTTTATCATAATCTTTATAGTCAAAACACAGATGAATAAATAATAACAGGCATATAAATAAATCAAAGGATACCATGAAGAACAATACATTATACGATAAATCAACGAAGGTTATCAGGATTATAAAGATGAAATCCATAAGTAAAAGAAATATAAAGATTACATTCTTAAACTGTATAAGTAATTGCCTTTTTTCCTCTGAAATATTTAAGTTGAACATACAAATATAATCCCTATTCTCAATATTAATAATTACTTTGTTAATTTATAAAAATAAGTTTTTCCATGAAATAAAAATTTTAAAAAATGGAGGTTATAATTCACCATATTCCTTGATGATTTCATCAATAGAAATTCCTTGTTCAAGCATTTCCAACATTCGACGTGCAGGATTAGAATGATTTTTTACACGTTCATATAATGGTTTTAAAAATATTTCTTCACCATATCCACGTTTTATTAATCCTTCTTTAGACAAATCCAATATGACTGCTAAAACATTATATAACTTATCCTCATCAATAAAAGCTGGTAATTCCCGTTCAACCAGCAGTTTTCGCAACTCTGTCGGATTGTATCCGTGACGGTATATCACTTCATCATTATCCATCAATTCGGATAATTTGTCCAGATTGTGTTTAAGACCTAACTGGAATGCTCCCACTGTCATTACATCACTTATTGGTTGTGTACAACAACTGCGGTATTCTATAGTGCCTCGATACGTCAGGTCAAGGAATTTGAATGAACGCAGATATTCTATATCATCCAGTTCCGGCGTGAATTCAACCAGGTCATATTTTCCTTTATCACAGTATTCTCCTCTGATTTTACCTGTTTTAAAGTATTTCATTATGTTTATTGTAGGAAAGTTAATGTAGAAACCATTTCTCATTGTACAGTATATGTTTAAAGATTTAATGTAATTGAGTAAGTCATCCAGACTTTCAAGTTCCGTATCGTACATTCCAATGTTATGTGGATTGATTCCATGTGTACTATCTCTCCAGAACATGTCACGACAGCACAACAAGTTCTCATTTTCACCCAACAGTACAGAATTGGAAAAGAGAACTGCCTTATACGGTTCGAGTTTGTTGAAAACATTTATTGTTTTTATGAGATCCTTCTGTTCTACATCCAGTTGTACCTGTGATGCACTAGAAAACATTCCATATTCTGGATGGTCATGGAAGTATTTTGGTAGTTTTGAATATCTGGAGTATGAACAAAGATGGTGGTATAACATCTGATATCTTTCACTTGGTATCGGTACATGTTCATTATGTACTCTGTAAGGATTTATGCCGATACCTGTCAGTGTATGGTTATGTTTTTCAAACGTCTCCTTGAAGAAAGTGTAATATTCACTGAATCTTTCATGGACATTGAACAGGTTTGTTTCTTTGCCTAATGAGAATTCCAGGTTGTTGTATGAACAGTCATATGATACTATATCACCAGTATCTTTATCCACCAGGGAACATACATGCCCATTGTGATCTATAACATTTCTTTTAAATTGTGTGAACGTTTCTAAAAATTCTTCTGTAACTTTATGTACTATCATAAAGTTTACTGCTTTCTTTTCAAGATTTAAAATTGGTATTTCTATTTCTATTCCAATAAAATCTTTGTATCCATGTGTTGTAGGCTCAATGAATCGCCGGTATAATCTTTTCTTCACATCTTCCTCATTGATGCTTAAGTTGGTACTCCTTTGCATAATTTAAATCACCAAAATTATTTAATAAGTTATTTTTTAATTCGGGACTTACATGGTCTAGTATAAAGTTGAAATCTTCTTCAGTTATGTTATATTCATTACCATGTTCTTTTCCTCTATAGATTATTTCACTGTTTTTGATACCAATTAACCGGTTTATTGGAAATTCTTTCCATTTTTCATCAGTTAAAGGTTTTGTGGAGACAAATATGCTGTCTTCTTTTTCCAGGTAGTATAATGATTGTTTATAATTTGCATGTATGTACATGAATTCTCCATTGAATATCATGATGTTTAACTTGTTTCCTTTGGCTAAATCAGTTATTATGTCTTCAAGTAATTTGAAGCATTCATCAGGGTTTAATGCTCTTTCAAGTTCATCCTGTAAGTTGTTTATTTGGTCGATTATGTATAGAAGTATTCGTTCTGAATCTGTTTCTCCTATTTGTTTTGATATGTATTTGTCCAAGCCTTCATATTTGAATATTGTTCCGTTATGCATTAGTGTCCATGTTCTTCCTGCATTATCTATTCTTGAAAAGGGGTGACAATTGAAAGAATCTGTGTATCCCATTGTTGCCAGTCTTATATGTGCAAATACGTGTTCTACAATAATTGGTTGTGAGAGTAATCTGGTTAATTCTTCACTTTCACAAGCCTTTTTTGGCTGTTTTTCTATAATTGATTGATTTTGCTGCATTATTGCTAATCCCCATCCATGTGGGTGCTGTTCACAATGACTATAGAATTTATACAGGTATTCATTTATCGGAACACATCTTTTTGAGCTTACACCAAAAAGTTCACACACATTACCACCTCCTTTTTTTGTTAATATATTTTGGTAATTCGTTATTGTATATGTGTATCTTTGTTTTTTATTTTACTTAATGTATTTTATGGTTTTTCTGTTGTATATCATGTTTAAATACTTTTATATTCAAATATTTGTGTGAAAATAATCAATATAACAATGTTAATTTTCTATAACAGTGTTATATATTTCATATTATTTAAAAGTATTGAAAGGAAAAATAAAAAATAAAAGAAGAAAATTAATCTAAAAAATCATTAACAAAAATTTTAACATCAGCAATATCATTCTCATTAGGACGGCCTTCATTTAAACCAACAAAGGAACCAGGACAATGAAACTCCCTGTCCGACAAAGCAATACCTGTAGTGCTTAAAACATCCCTAATCAAATCATAATTAGATGTCATCATCCCCGTAGTACAAAAGTTAACAAACTCGCCCACCTTAACATCAATATCACTGATAAATGATACAACACCAGGATCCAAAGCACAGCCATAAACACCGGAACCAAAGAAGAGAACATCAACATCCTCAGTTAACCTATGTGAAATATCATAAGCGGGAACATCCAAAACTTCAGATATTGCATCAGCCAACAACCGGGTATTACCTGACTTTGAATGAAAACGAATGGCAAACTTCATCATAATAACTCTTTAATTCTTTCTTTAACAATGCTTAAATCCTTTGTAGGTTCAAACCTGGCAACCACATTACCTTCACGGTCAACAAGAAACTTGGTGAAATTCCATTTAATATCACTGTTATTCTCATAATCAGCATCAATCTTACTGACAACACCTGCAATAACATCGGCCAGTTCATGATCAGAATCAAATCCTTCAAAAGTTTTTTCACCTTTAAGATAAGTGTATAAAGGGTCTTCATCATCACCATTAACATCAATCTTTTCAAAAATCGGATATTCAACAAGGAAATTTAATCTGCAGGCCTGCTTTATTTCCTCTCCAGTTCCAGGTGCCTGACCACCAAACTGATTGCAAGGGAAGTCCAAAATTAAAAATCCATCATCCTTAAATTCGTTGTAAATCTCCGTTAATTCATTATATTGTGGAGTAAAACCACACTCTGTTGCAGAGTTAACAATCAACAATACTTTACCTTCATAATCTGATAATGATACGTCATTTCCATTTGTATCTTTTACTGTATAATCATATATAGACATTTTATTCATTCTCCTTATTTTTAATAAATAATTGTTGAACATAATATTAAAGGCTTTTGTACAAATTCACTAAAAATAGCATATAAATAATTACTAATTATTCTGACAGAGCAATAATATTTCTATAACAAAAAGGTTAATAGAATGGTTACATGTAACTAAATTAATGATAACCAGTTCTGGATAACTTCCTCATTGTCATCCATAACCTTTCTCACTTTTTTAAAGTATGTTCCATCTTTTAGTGATGGATCTTCAGCCCGCCTTTGAATACAATTGTATTTTTCATTATCCTCACGCAATGCCAAGCTAATGTTGTTATAGTTATTGATCTGTTCCTCATCAACATTATCCTGGTCAAAATCATTGTCTACATCGGTGGATGCCAGTCCCACTACAGCACATAGGTCTAAGTCGTATACCAGTGACATTTTATTGTAGCACTTCAAGTCGGTTGTATCATATTCTTCCCTGACTATTCCCTTAAGCACTTCATCCAATGAAAACATTGGTACCAGGAAAGGTATCCTTGAAATTAAATATCGGTCCTCAAAAACACGTGCCAACCTATGTTTTATCAAAGATTCTGCCATGTCCCTTGTAGGATATTCAATGAATATACTGGATTCAAAAAGTACGGATGCCTCATCTATCTCTTCTGTTAAAAAAATCTTATCCCTGTATTCCGGTAAAACATAAAAATACTGCATCACCAGAGCATCCTTATTGATAGCAGTATTTTTAAAGGTAGTAAAACCCACAACCTCATTATCATAAACAACATCCTTATAGAAGAAACATGAATCATTGGGAGCAATATAATAATCCTCCTCCATAACAGCACGATACAAATAGATATAATTTTCCTTAATCAAATCCAATATAGGCAATGTAAAAATATTACCCTCATCATCACTTCTATAATTATAAACATTACCTAAACCATTAGGCCTTTTAACTTTCTTATTAGGATTAACCATAAAAAACAATCTCCCCATTAATTTATTGACATTAATAATATATATCTAATCCAAAACTAAAAAAAGTTATTACAAAAAAATAAGAAAAAAAGTAATCTAAACTAGAATATCAGCAATAATATCAACAACATCCTCCTTGATTTCATCAGAAAACCTGTGTTCACCATCTTCATAAGCATATACAACTGAATTTTTAAATACCTTATCAGCCCTTATCGAATAATCGATAGGTACTCTCTTGTCTTCCACACCATGAAAAATGTAAACTTCCCCATCAAAACCTTTAATATCTTCATAAACATTCAGCTTACTAACGGAATTAATGTATTTTTCACCCAAATATTCAGGCATCAAATTCAGTACATTCATAGGGCTTGGATTATCTTTCTCCTTAATATCATCAGGTATTTCATAGGCTGGTGCAAAGAGAAATATTTTGCCAATATCATCTCTTGAAGCTGCAACAAGACTTGATACCAATCCACCCTGACTATGACCGGCCAGATACACCCTCTCTTCATCAACAAAATCCTCCTGTTTAACAGAGTCAATGACAAAGTTTAAATCATCCATTTCGGAGTGTATTGTCATATCACTGATTTTACCATCACTATGACAATTATATCCACCACCCCTAAAGTCATATGCAAATGAAGCTATACCCCTTTTGTATAGTTTTTCTGCATACGCAAGCATAATCGTGTAATCTAAAGACAAACCATGAGACAACAATACAATAGATTGTTTTCCATCTTTTTTAGGCAAGTACAGTTTTCCCCTGATGATTTCACCATTAAAATCATATGCCAAATCTTTAATCATTAACAAATCTCCACCTTATTCAATCCACCTTTCAATCATACCTTTACTATCCTGAACTTCAGCACCATGAATTTTCAATCCTTCCCTAATATCAGCACCACGACATAACTTTTCAATATCATCCATAGCATCACCCAGTCCTGATCCCTCATGAGTAATTACTGTTTTAACTGTTTTACCTGTGAAATCAAGTTTTTCAAGCTGAGTAAACAATGCCATTGGCAAAGTGCCCCACCAATTTGGTGAAGCAATAATGATAGTATCATACTGGCTGATATCATTCAATTCATTCTTAAGTTCCGGTCTTGCATCATCATCCAATTCCTGTTGTGCTATTTCTGTTGTTTCCATATAATCTTCAGGATAATCCTTAACAGTTTCTACCTGAAATGTGTCTGCATCAATGCATTCTCTTATAAAATTGACAATCACCTCGGTATTACCCACAGGCAAATCCACTATTTCACCATTAACATAGTTTTGTCCACGTCTTGAATAATAAATAATTAAATTCTTAGTCATAAAAACAATTCCCCCATCTATAAGCATGATTCATTTATAATTGCTAGTGCATTTATTGTTCTTGGAAAACCAATAAAAGGCATTAAAACTGTTAATGCTCCAATTAATGTTTCTTTATCATTGCCAACTGAAAGATTTCCTTGTGTATGTCCCCTTAACTGATTTTCACATCCGCCAAGAGATGCTATAATACAAAAAGTTACAAGCTCCCTATCCTGATCATCCAATCCTGTTCTTGTATAGAAGTCACCAAAACAATACCCCTTCAGAAATTCGTTGAAATGCTTCTGATTCATTGGAGTGTTCTCATCCAACTGTTCAATCATCTCTTTTCTAAAGTACTGTAACTGTTTCTGATATCCCATTTCCATCCTGTTTTGTCTGTTTGTTGTTGATTGACCCGGTATAGGTACATCAATACCCTTCTCATCAAAAACCTGATTTGTTATATCAAGAAAATCATAAAGCTTTGCAAATCCCACATATGGTGCTGACTGATATAATACCTCTTTGATTTCAACGGGAGTTAATCCCAGATTAATTGCAGCTTCAATGGCAATTTCATACTCTTTTTCTGATTGGTTAGCTATTAAAGTTGCTAATATTACCAACATCTTACTTCTGTCAGGCAGCATCGTATTTTTCTGTACATCATCAAACAGGAAATTATTGAATATTTCCATGAATTCAGGGTCTGTTTCTTCCAGTTGCGAATCATGGTATGGTAAAACCTTTTGTCTATTTTCTATTGCTTTGTCTGTCAGTTGCATGATTTAACATCCTTAAACATTGATATATTGTAAAGTAATTTCAATTATAATATATATTTAACAATGACTTAAAGTTTTATGAATACAATATTTAAAAATGAATTAAATATTGTTTAAAAAAAAATATTAAAAATAGTAAAAAGGAAAAAAATATTAAAATATTATTCTTCCTCTTCCTCTTCTTCACCAGTAAATTCTCCATATTCTTTATCCAGCAAGTATAATAGTTGTGGAGCATCTACTGCCATTCTTACTTTTCTAAGGTCTTCTGCTGCGAGTTCCTCTTCTTCAACTTGTTCTTCTACAAACCATAACAGGAATTGGTTGGTTGCATGGTCTTTAAGTTCAATACTTAAATCCACAAGATCATGGATAAGACTAGTCACTAATTCTTCATGTTCCTGTATTTCCTCATATACTTCTACCGTATCTTTCCATTCTCTTTTAGGTTCATCTATTGCTTGTAAAACTACACTTCCACCTTTTCTTATTATGTAGTCATAGAATCTCATAGCATGTTCTAACTCTTCTTCAGCATGTACTCTTAATGAGTTACCGAATCCAGGTAAATCATTGTCCTCAAAGTAAGTTGCCATGGATAAGTATAAGTATCCTGATTGCATTTCAGCGTTTAATTGATCGTTTAATGCTTGTTCCATCTTTTTATCTAACATGATAATTCTCTCCTAAATTTTATAATATTATTATGTTAAATCAATCTTTATATACTTATTCAAAAAAAAGGTCAAAGGAAATGGAGGTTATAAAAATGTAAATATTAAGCTTTTCTAGTGAATACAAAGTCAGCTAATTTCATTAATGCATCTTTAGCATCTGAATCGGGAATAAAACCTAAAGATTCTTTTGCCTTAATAACACAATCATATGCAACGGTTCTGGCATATTGAATTGCACCATATTTGTTAAGAATATCCATAGCTTCCGGTATGATACTTTCATCATTAGCTTCCAATAATTCTATGAGCCTGTCATGATCTTCCTGACTTGCCTTTTCCAGAGCATACAATACCATTATTGTTTTTTTACCTTCAACAAGGTCACTGCCGACAGGCTTACCTATTGATTCATCACCGGTTAAGTCAATGTAATCATCCTGAATCTGGAAGGCAAGGCCAACATTTCTACCGTATTCCTGCAAAGCCTTAATCTGCATTGATGAAGCTCCACCAATAATTGCACCTGCAGCTGTTGCACCGGTTATTAGTGCTCCAGTCTTTTTGTATATCATGTTCATGTATTCATCCTGTGTAACTTCAAAGGTGTCCTCAAATGACATGTCCAAAGCCTGTCCTTCACAGATTTTAATGCAGGAATCAACAAGTACTCTAAGAGCATCAATAGCCCTTTCGTATGCTATGTTGTCATCGGCCGTTTTAATGATTGTCTCATATGCCTTTGCAAAAAGAGTGTCACCTGCAAGTATTGCCAATGGTTCTCCCCATATTTTATGTACGGCTTTCATTCCACGTCTAGTGTCATCGTTATCCATAATGTCATCATGTATCAGACTGAAAGTATGGATTAATTCAAGTGATGCTGCAGCTTTAAGAGCCTTATCGGTCTGACCACCAACTGCCTGACAACTCAATACAGTTAATGCCGGTCTGAATTTTTTTCCTCCGGCCTTAATCAGATGTGCACAAGCATCTTGCAACTCTTTAGGTTCAAGTGTACTTAATGCCTCTTCAATTTCAACATCAACTTCAGCAGAATATGCTTTTAATATTTCTAATACATCCATTATAATCACCTATTAAATACTTGAGCTTGTCCATTTCTTAGAATATGAACATCGTTTCCTAATTTATATCCTTCCTCTTCTGCCAATTCAACAAATGCTGCTAAATGACTTAAATCTCCGTGTGATGGGATCAGATGCTGTGGATTTAACATTCTTATGAAATCCCTTAAGTCTTCTGGTCCTGCATGTCCTGATACGTGAACATTATTATAGATTCTTGCTCCTCTTTCTTTAATTCTTCTGTCAAGTAAATCCCTATTTGCAAGATTTATTGGGTTAGGAATTGTCGTTGCTGAAAATACAATGTTATCTCCAGGTTTAATTTCATAGTTGGTTTTATTGTTGGCTATTCTAGGCAGCAATGCATCCGGTTCTCCCTGATGTCCTGTAACTATTAACATGTACTTTGTTCTGTTCTCGTTTGCTCTTGCAAGTGCTTTGTTAATTGATTTTGAATTACCATATATACTGACGTTTCTAGGCAGATTCAATATTCCCAATGATTCAGCTATTGAACAGTATCTTTCCATACTGCGTCCAAGAATTAACACTTTTCTTCTGCTTCTTTCTGCTATCTTTGTGATAGCCTGTATTCTTTCTATGTGACTGGAGAATGTTGTGACAATTAATCCTTTTCTTTCTTCCAGTGGACCTTTAAGAACATCCTTAAGTAAATCTCTTGCAATTTTCTCAGAGTGTGTTTTACTTTCTTTAACTTCCTTAATATTGGTTGTATCCATAATAGCTACTTTAACACCTTTTTTACCCAATTCTCTGAATCTTCTGTAATCAGGTGGTGGTGAAACCATTTGATGATTGTCAAATTTAAAGTCGTTTGCGTATATCACTACTCCTTCAGGAGTGTGAAGTGCTGCTGTAATAGTCTGTGGTATACTGTGTGTTGTTCTGACAAATTCCAGTGTAAGGTTTGGTGAAATCTGCAATTTTTCTCCAGGATTAACAACTTTTAATGGATTGTTCACTTTGAATTTACGTTCCCCTTTAATGGTTTTCTCAATCAAAGCAATTGTATACGGAGTTGCAATAATTGGAGCTTCGTATCTGTGTGCCAATTTTGCTATTGCACCGATGTGGTCAAGGTGACCGTGTGTACATACTATTGCCCTTACCTTACCGTCCACTTCTCTCATCAGTGTGTCATCAGGTATTACTCCACGTTCAATTAAGTCAAGACTATGCATCCTCGATATGTCCGTGTCTTCGTGTATATGAAGTCTGTCCAAGTGTATACCCATATCAAATATTACTACGTCATCATTTACTTTTACTGCAGTCATGTTTTTTCCGATTTGTTCATATCCTCCAACTGCAATTACTTCTATTGTCAAATTATATCCTCCTAGCATATTTTTTTGTGTCAATATTTAGTTCTGTTAATATTTCCCTAGTTTTTCCAGTGATTATTAATCTTTTCTCTTTTAATTCAGCTATGTTTGATGCACCCACAAGGAACATTGCAGTTTTCAGTTCTCTTGTGAATTGGTTAATCTTATTCTCTATTAGTTCAGGACTTTCATAAGCATACTTTAAAAATGGTAATGCCATTCCCACACAGTCTGCTCCCAAACTTATTGCCTTTGCAGCATCCAGTCCATTACGTATTCCACCCGATGATATTACAGGTAGTTTGGTGTTTTCAAGGACTTCTATTGTACTTACTGCGGTTGGTATACCCCAATCCCAGAATAGATTTCCAAGGTTTGGATCTTCTGCCCTGTAAGTTTCTACTGCTGCCCAGCTAGTTCCACCTACTCCCTGGATATCAATTGCATTAACTCCTATGTCCTCAAGAATCTTAGCATCTCTTCCATCTATTCCTGCACCAGTTTCTTTAGCAATTATTGGAATATTACTTCCAGAACATATTTCTCGTATAGATTCCGCATAGCCTTTTGCATTTATATCCCCTTCTGGCTGAATAATTTCCTGTAAAGGATTTAAATGTATTGCTAATGCATCACAATCCAACATTTCTATTGCTTTTGGTGCATATTCTACCTGAGGTGCTCCAATATTACCTATTATCATAGATCTTCTTGCATAATCCCGGACAACGGTGAAAGTCTCTTCCAGTTCTTCATGAGTAATTCCGGCCCGTTGACTACCAACACCCATTGCAATACGTGTCTTTTCCGTTGCTATTGCAAGGTTTTTATTAATTTTAGTGCTTGCTTCATGTCCTCCAGTTATTGCTGAAATTATTAGAGGAGTGTCAAGAGTTTTTCCAAGAAATTCTATTGAAGTATCTATTTCGTCAAAGTTTACTTCGGGTAATGTTCTATGTACTAGTTCTATGTCTTCAAATCCTGTTGTTCTGTGATGTTCTACATCATAGTTTTTACAGATTTCTAGGTGTGCTAGTTTTCTGTCTGATATCACAGCACAAACCTCCATAATATGTATTTTTGTGATTATTGTTAAAATTATAATTATTATTATTTGATTAAAGTACCTGTTACTTTCTCTCCTGAAACGGCTAAGCGCAGGTTTCCTTCTTTTTCTGCATTAATTATTAGGGATTCAATTCCGTATTCTGCTAATTCCAGTAATTCCCTTATTTTTCCTGCCATTCCACCTGTTACGTCAGCCTGATTTTCATTCTCGGTAAGTAATAATTTGGTATCTTTTGTAACTATATCTATTAATTTAGCATCCGGATTTGTTTTTGGATTATCTGTGTATATTCCATCAACATCCGATGACAATATTACTCTGTCAGCATTTAATTGTCTTGCAAAGTATGTTATTAACTGATCACCGGATATTACTGCAAATTTTAGTTCATCATTCAAATCCAATACTGCATCACCATACAATACCGGTACAAATCCTTCATCCACATAACGCTGTACAATAGTGGTGTCACATACCGCTATTCTCTTATTTTCAGTCATGATAAAAGATGATGGTTTAAATCCTATTGCTGGAATACCTTTTTCTTGCAGTTTATTTACAACAAGATAATTTAATAATTGAACAGATGCCTGTGTAAGACTTAATCCTTCTATTTTAAACTGATTTTCATCCTTACCTGTAATTTTTTCACCGATTGCATATTTTTTTGCATATATATGCCCGTATGAACCTGCCCCATGTACAATTACCATATCATCATTGTAATCTGATATTTCCTCGGCAATCCTGTCTAAATTAACTTCATCTATAGTTGGTTTATCGGCATCCTTTACTGTTAATGCACTTCCACCTAGTTTTAATATAATCATAGTAATTATGTCCTATTATCATTAATTTTCAATGATTTTAGCATAAACTCCTTCATCAGATTGTTCACATTTAAATGTTGCGTATTTTTTTGACAGTTCCTCGTATATGGTGTCAATATTTTCAGGACAGAATGCTATTATACATCCTCCACCACCACTACCTGTTAATTTTGAACCTTTTGCCCCATATTTTCGTGAAAGGTAAACCATATCTGACAATTCAACAGTATTAACTCCTATTGAATCCAACAATCCCTGATTAAGATTCATTAAATCTCCTATAAGTTCAGAGTTACCGTTTTCCAGAGCATCCTTTGCATTTTTTGCAATTTCCTGCATAGCATTAAAAATATTTTCTACAATTTCAGGATATTTAACATATTTTTGTCTAACAGATTCTACCAATTTACCTGTGTTACCACTTATCTGACAATTTGAAACTATTAACTGTAAATCCATGTCGAATTTTATACGTTCGAGTTCAAAGTTTTCGTCAATATAAATTATTCCACCATATGTACTCATGGATGTATCTATCGGACTGGCGGCACCTTGAATTTTTATTTCAATGTTTCTTGCCTGTTTAGCTATTGTTTTCTTGTTCATTTCCACTCCGGCAAGAATGGATAACGCTTTCATACAGCTTACAGTTACAGCTGCCGATGAACCAAGACCTGCTCCCAGATACATTCTTATGTCTACATTCAGGTTGAAACCCTGTTCAAATTCAAATAAGTTTATAACTTCATAAATATAATCAGTAATCATCTTATTTTGACTATCTAACTCAAAATCAAGTCTCTTATTGATTAATTCTGATTCTTGTGAATAATTTATTGATGGAACTTCCACTTTTATAATATTATCATCACGAGTCGTAAGCAGTACATCTACGCCTTTGTTGATAGCTACAGCTATTGCCGGCCTTTTATGTACAACAGAATGCTCTCCAAACAATATTACTTTTCCTGGTGCAAAAGCTTCTATTTTCATAAATAATTATTCTCCGATAGTCAATAGGAAAGTTGCATAAAAAAATTAGTAAATAATTTAAAAAAAAGTAATAATTTATAAAATAATCTAGTATTCTCTATTATTAGCTTTTCCACTTAATAAATTAAGTTTAGATAAGATGAGTGTAACAGAATCAAAAAGACCCACTACCATAATATTTATCTAAATTATTTAATCTAATTTTAAATACATTTACTCATGCTTAAAGCTGAGTACCCCTTAATATGATTCTCAAGTATAAAAAAAATCCTTTTTATACGTTTTATGTATCAATAACATATGATTACGTTAATCAATTATCTTATGAGAATCTGTTATTAATATATATTTAAATTATCTATAATAAAGTTAACTAAAAATTGATTAAAATAGAAGGGTCATAAAAATATTTTCAACCTTATTATACTATACTTAGTACAGGATATTATGTATATATTATGACGATATAAATAAATAATAAAGAAGTGATTTTTATGATTAGAGAACCATGCGTCAGCGGATTGTTTTATGAATCAAATCCGATTTTTTTAAGGGAAGATATTGAATCCATATTTGATGAAATTAAAGATGAAACAGTTGA
>MVAA01000012.1:0-5438 GCA_003266105.1 Methanosphaera sp. rholeuAM6 | reverse complement strand
GATACTTTTATTGTCCTTGGTCCGAATCATACAGGAAGAGGTACAATGATTGATGTTTGTGATTTTGACAAGTGGCGTACTCCTCTGGGTTTGGTTGATGTTGACAAAGAGTTTATTCAGGAACTGTTAAATGTTGATTCCAATGTTTATCTTGATAATGATGCTCACGTTAAAGAACACAGCATTGAAGTTGAAATACCTTTTCTACAGTATATCTGTGGTGAACATGATTTTAAGATTGTTCCTATCGTAATCTCACAGCAGATTCCACAGTTATGTGAAAGTCTTGCCGGAAGTTTAGATGAAGTTATCAGGAAATTGAACAGAAAATGCGTTATTATTGCCAGTACCGATTTGAATCATTATGATGATCAGGAGACTACCATTTATTTGGATGATAAAATTATAAATTCTGTTGAGTCCATGGATATGAAACAAATGATAAAAGATATAATTGACTATGATATTACAATGTGCGGTTATGGGCCTGTTATAACTGCCACTTATTACTCAAAGTTACAAAATGCTAACACGTCTATTGTATTAAAACATACCACTAGTGGTGAGACATCCGGTGATTATGATTCGGTTGTTGGCTACATGTCATCAATAATAACCAAATAGAAAAAAATATAAATAATACACAATCACTAAAAACCTTCCCATACAATCACATTTTAACACTAAAACACTTCAAAATAGGAATATAATCCACTAATTTTTCAAAAACCGTATAACAATATGAAAAATGACTCTAATGGGAAACAACTAAAAAATCTTATATATTATGTTAAACATAATATATAGAAGTAATAGATAGGAATTAAAGCAAATATAACAAAAAATAATAATAATTTGAATAAACAATTAAATCTGGTGTTGGCATGACTATTCATACTATAAAAGGATCAGAAGCAAACGAGGAAAGTTTTCAGGAAATAGTCTCAAAACTTGATAACTATAAGACACTTGCTTCCAATCACGGTGTTCAAATTAAGGAAACAAGCATTCACAGTACTCACGGAATCCTTTACTGTACTTTAGATTTTAAAAAAATGGAAGAACATAACATAATAGAGTTGTTAGGTTTAGATTCAGACTATATTATCAAGGACAAAAACGATTTCTACAAACTCATATCAAAAAAAGTCCTGAATCTAAATGAAGTTGAAGATAAATTTAAATATTACGTTTCAATATTCTTTAATCATGAAATAAATGAGTTTAAAATAAGTAACATTCTCTATAAAAGAAACAATGAGCTTTTATATCTTGATGTAACATTCAGCTTATTACTTGAAGACTCATTCCTAGTATTTGTTGATGATGTAACAACCTACGTAAAAGATAAGCTTTTACTGGAAGAATTTGCTGTTCATAATGAAATCTTAGTTAAAGAAGTGCATCATAGGGTAAAAAACAATCTGCAAATTTTATTAAGTCTTATCAGTATCCAGCAAAGATTCGGATACGATGAAGACAGCATAACCGATTACATGAGACTATCCATTTCATCAATGGCACTGATACATAATCAATTATATGGGGAAAATTTGGATTACGTTTCACTAAAGAGCATTATTGAAGATTTTGCAACAAATATCGAAAATTTCTATGGGGAACTTGACGTTAACTTTAACTTCAAAACAGAAGGAGACGTTAACTTAAGTATTGACAAGTCAAACCCATTATTCCTAATACTTAATGAGTTAATTATTAATTCCATAAATCATGCCTTTGACGAAAATACTGCTGAAAAATCAATTAATTGTATCCTTAAAGAAGAAGATCAGAACCTATTTATCCAGTATTATGATAACGGTCATGGATTACGGGATATACAGGAAGATGAATCTGGTCTTGGTCATGTTCTGATTGATTCATTGATTAGTCAGGTTGATGGAGAATATTACATAGAATTAGAAAACGGTTACAGAATGGATATAATTATGCCAATAACAAATGTATTGGAGGAATAAAATGATTAATCAAATATTAGTCGTGGAAGATGAAGCAATAACTGCATTAGATTTAAGATTTCAACTGGAAGATGCAGGATATAAAGTTTTTGTTGCTGATAATGCAGAAGATGCCTACAGCATATGTTCAAAGGAAGAAATTGATCTAGTGGTAGCTGACATTAATATTAAAGGAGACGTAAATGGAATTGAAATGGCTGAAAAACTTTCATACGATGATATTAAAATAATATTCCTATCAGCCAATCCTAACAATGTTGATATTAATCTAAAAAACCAGGAAGATCCTATCTATATTAAAAAACCTATCAACATTACTGATTTCATAACAATCTTACATGAAAATTTTGATTAAGTATAATAATAAGTTAAAACAATATTCTAAATTCCCAACAATTAAAAGATTAAAAGGGGTTTGATAATATTACTACAGTTCTAATAGTTGAGGATGAAGCTATAACGGCATTGGATTTAAAGTATAACCTGGAAGAATTGGGTTATGAAATACTGGATATTGTAGACAATGCACAGGAAGCCGTTGATATAGCAGCAGAAAAATGTCCTGACATAACAATTATGGATATTAAACTAAAAGGTCCTATGACAGGAATAGAAGCATCAAAACTTATAATGCAACTTGATTTACCAGTAATATACTTAACAGCAAACACAGATGACGGAACATTTGGCGACGCTCTAGAAAACTCACCCAGTTATGCTTTCATAGGAAAACCTTTCGATAAAAAAATATTAAAACATAACATTGAATGTGCAATAAATAGATCTGACATAGAAAACGAAAAACTCAACTTAGCATATGGATTTGTAAAATAAGAAAATGAAGCGTGAAAAATTGAGTAAAGAAGAAAAAGATAATATTGCAAAGGAAGAATTTTCACATCTTGACCGTAAACGATTCAAAGAGATTAAACATATAACTGATTCCCCTCCCAAAATATTTATTTTCTGTAAAAACAATACAGTAACAGATAAAATAACAAATACCATTAATAAACTTGGATATAATCTTGTTGGAGTTACCGGCAATGGTGAAGAAGGATACAATGATGTTATTCTAACCAACCCCGACCTGATTTTTATCAGCTTAAATCTGGATGGTAAATGGGACTCATTAGAATTAGGTAAAAAATTAGTTAAACTTAATACGCCACTTATTTTTATTTTCAACAATAAAAAAGATTTAGACAAAGATGAATTCTACATGTACAATTATGGATTCATTTTTGAAAATTATAATGAAAATCAGATTAAATTCACAATAGAAGTGGCACTTAAAACACACCTGGAAAAGATTGAATCCATAGAAAATTATGAAAACAATCTGCACGAAAAGAATAATGAACTAGTAATAGAGAAATTTTATTCCGTGCTGATTTTTATACTGTCTCTGTTACTGATTATTGCAGGAGTAATCAGCAGAAACGTAACATTCATACAATGGATCATATTTATACCCGGTGTGCTAAATCTGATACTGGCCATCATGAGTCTTAAAAAGATGAAAGAACCTGTACCCTATGAAGGTAAACCACCCTACGTATCCATATTCATACCGGCACATAACGAACAGTATACAATAGAAAACACCGTTAGAAGTATTGCAAGCATGGAATACGAATGGGAAGGAAAAAAGAACTTTGAACTCATAGTTTTAAATGACGGTTCGGAAGACTTGACCGGACAAATCCTTGCAAACCTTAAGGATGATTATGATAACCTACGCATAATTACAAGACAACCACCGAAATCAGGTAAAGGAAAGGGATTTGTATTAAACGATGGCCTTATTCTGGCAAAAGGTGAAGTGATAGGTGTATTTGATGCAGATACCCGTGTAGAACCAAGATATTTGTCAGTGATAATGCCATACCTAAATGATGAAAAAGTACAGGCAGTTCAGTCAAGAGTAAGAATGTATAATGCAGATGCAAATTTTCTAGCACGAATGCAGGACGTTGAATTCTCAGGATTTGGAAACATTCTCAGAGCAAAAGACAACATAGGCTATAATGGTTTTCTTGGAGGAAACGGACAGTTTGTAAAAAAAGAAGCAATTATCCGTGCAGGTAAATGGGACGGTTTTGCAGTGACGGAAGACCTTAATCTAAGTGTAAAAGTTGCATTGGATGATGGTGGTATCAGATTCTGTCCTGAAGTAGCAATTTATCAGGAAGCGGTTACAAGCTGGAAGCCATTTCTAAGACAACGTGTACGATGGGCAATGGGAAACTTTGAAACTCTGTTCATATACTCCAATAAAATTATTTTCTCCAAACTGGCATTGACCGAGAAAATTGGTATTCTAACACACGTATCCTATTATGCCTTTAACCTGTTCATATTTGCAGGATTTGTAATTTTCCTAGTGAACGTTTTAGCATGGTTTGTATGGGGTATTCCTACAGTTATTCGNNACGGCAATATCACTTCTTCGTGACGATAAAAAGTATTTCACCTTCCTGAAGGATTTGATATGTTACTGGTTATATTGTTTCTATCTGATTCCATTATTCTTCATGACTATGTATACTCTTATAACCAGACGTGAACGTACCTGGACTAAAACCGTGCATAAAGGAGATAAAAAATGAGAACAAAGGATAAAATAGCAAGTATTGTATTATTGATTGTATTCCTTTATATTGTTGCCAATTTGGGTGCAATCAATTCGTTCCTAACTTTCAGCACTGATAAAACATATGATGTTGGAAATTCGCAGATTGTTGTTCCTGAAGCATGGAACACTACCAGTGAATTAAACATGACAGATCAATCAAAAACAAATGATTCAATTACCAATGGTTATGTAATCTGGAATGTCTGGGAAAACTGGCCCGAAAGCAATATAACATCAGTTTCAACAGAACGATTCATGGCAATGGAACCTGGCGGTTATGAAGTGATTAATGAATCCGTAGTTGAATTAGGTGGACAAAACGTTTCAAAACAATTCTTTTATGTTCCAAGCCGTGACACAAATTATACGTGGGATTGCATTGGCTTAAACTATGTATTTTCCAAAGAAGACAAGAATTATGCCGTTCAGATACATTACTTTACAAAAATAGATTATCATAATGAGTCTTATATAACTGAATTGGATGACAGGTTTGAAGACTTCATGGCCAATATCCATAACAAACAATATGATGGATTTGTATCTGCATTAAATCACATTTACTCCTTTGTCATGTCACAGTTCAATAAAGATAAGTAAATGTAAACAAAAATTATAGATTAAAAAACTAAAAAAAATAGTAAAAATTAATAGAAGAATACATAACTCTTCTATTTTTCCTTGTTTTAAATATTATATTTTTAATTCGAAATCAGTAGGTTCTAAATCGAATTCTTCATCGCTAGATAAGATTCCTCTGTTTCTTAATACTTGTCTGGCAAGTAACCAATATACGAGAGCAATAGCTTTTCTACCTTTGT
>MVAA01000030.1:17220-36112 GCA_003266105.1 Methanosphaera sp. rholeuAM6 | reverse complement strand
AAATCAATTTATGCCAACACTCTATAGACGAGGGTGTGCTACAAAGTACATTTTAACTTATTTTTTCATACTTTTAAATCTTTATGATTTATCCGACAAATATTTAAGATAATTTTTTTATTAAAAAGAGTTTCTAAGATATGTATTTCTTAATTAATAAATAAAAAAATACAAAATCATGAAAAAGAGATCTGAATACAAATTCATGTTAAATAAACTTCTAACAACGCATCTTTTCCACTAACATAATCTTTTTGGTTTATATGTAAAACATAGGTTAATTCTTTGTAATTGCCAACATTTCCCATTATTCTTTTAGGCACTGTCATTAATTTAGCCCATGTTCTATTATTATTGGAATCAGAATTGTGATTAGATGATTTTCTATCTTGTAATTTAACTTTTTGAGATTTGAACTGATTCGATGGCCTATAATTTGTGATAAAAGATTTATTATTGCATTTATAGAAATAAATGCTGTTAGGATTATCATACATTTCCACAAAAGAATACGGAAAACTACAATTATATGATATATATTCCTTGGTTTCTCCCTTTTTATTAATAATCTTGCTCGTATTTTTAATTAACTTATAACTATCAATTAACTGTTTATCAATTGTATCTAAATTAATTATTAGCATTAATATTTTCCTCCTAAACACTTTCCCTGAAAAGAAGAAAATAATGAATGGAATAATACTAAACTAGAAAATAATAAATTTATACCATAATTATAGAATATTTCTAGATTTATCATCATTTCCTAAGATTTTTAAATAATTTATAGAGGTTAATCTTCTATATATAATTATTATAATTGTCTTAAAGGTTATCCATTCAAGTTTTACTAATCTTTTCACAATATTTTTTTTATCAATATTGTAAATAACTATTTGGATTAATTAGTATATAAATGTTTCTATAAAGTATTCCATTATTGAATTTTATTTACATATTTTGTCATATACTTATCAACTGGGGACAGGTTACTTCTCAATTCCCCTTTGATTACTTCTCATTACCCCCTCTATTTCTTATCAATACCCCCTAATAATTATCAGATACCTTCGGATAATCTTTATATTAACTAAAAAACAACCTTTAATCAAGAACTTAAGAATGATGTATATAGGCTTATCAATCAAAGAAAGATCTATAACACATATCTTAACTAAATAGACTTACCGTACTGGAGGATCTATAAAACCAATTCTTTTTTTTCCAAATACTTTTATAATAACATAATGTAACTCCATAATTAAATACTGTTTTAAATATACATATTAATGGGTGTAATAAATGGAATTATTTAACAAAGTAAATTTAAAACAATTTGAAACTCTCAAATACATCATAGATAATGTCCAAGATGACCATATAATGTGTAAAATTAATTGTGAAATAAGATCAGATAAAATTGATGCTCCATATTATTTAGACACAGAAATTTCAATTTCTCATTGTACTGGAATGTATAATAAGGGAATATTACATGCTATGGATGTATTTAAACATCATAGAATGTATAATCTTAGAGAAAATAAATATAATGAAATAAGGGATATTATAGAAAATAATTTTAGCTCTGAATTTAAATGTATTACTACAGAGTTTTCAGATGAAGCGTATATCATTAAAATTGAAGTTATGGAAGTTTCCGATTTACAGGATATTTTTGCAGAATATAATGAATTCTTTAAAATTATTGATGATTTAGCCTAAAAACAAGTTATTTTTCTTAATTCAAATGATAATCTATGTTTTAACCATTTTTTTTAAATTTTTCTATTTTTGATTTATTATTTAAAGCTATACTTTCATAATACCTCTATTTTAATTAATAAAGAGCAATTAGAACAGGGTATAATCTGAATAATTATGTTATGGTCTATATTTAATAAATTACTTTTCAAATCCATTATACAACACAAAAAAGTATTAAATTAACCTATCCTTGAAGATGATTAACTGTTTAATCTATTTTAAGTATAAGATATATAATATAATTTAGAGATATTTGATAGAAATAATTATTTTTAAAATCTTAACAGTTTATGGGAGAATAAAATGTCATTTTTAGATAAACTTAATGATACTCTAATAGAATCTAATGATACAGATAATCTATATAAAACTCAAATTGAAGAGTTAAAAACCGATTTAAAACATGCAAATGATATAAATAATAAAAATTTACAGGAAATAAATAGATTAAAAGCATTATTAGACAATAAATCGAATTCTAAACAAAAGGATTTAGAAGTTGAACTAAGTAATGCTAATGAAGTAAATAATAAAAATATTCAGGAAATAAATGAATTAAAAAATCTTATTAATGAGTATAAAAATCAAATAATAAACTTAAAACAGTCATATGATGATTCATTAGAAGATTTAAAATCTCAATTAAATTTTGAGAAGGAAATAAATCAACAATACCTGTCTAAAATTATTGAATCTAACAAAGATATTAACACGGGTATAAAAAATCTTAAAGATAAAACAGAAGAAGTAAAAGAAGATTCAGTTAATTCATCTAACAGCAAAGAGGATATGAATTGTTTAAAGGAATTAATAAATAACAATAATAAACAACTAGTTGATTTAATTTCCGATGTTAAAGAAGATCAGATTAATGAAAGCAATAAAATTATTGAACAGATTGCACATCAAAATAATAATCTTTCCAATATAGAAAACAATAATGAAAAATTAGACACTTTAGGAGATTTGATTCAAAATAACTATCAGCAAGTTTCCGATTTAATTAATCAGAATAATGAAGAACAATGCAATGTCACTAAGAAAATTATTGATGAAATCAATGGTCAAAGTCAGGATATTCAAGTTAATGTACCTGAAGATGAACTTAATCAAATTAAAGAATTAATAAGCAATAACAAAGATGAGATTAATAAATTAAATGATAAAACATCCACTATTGATGAAAATATTCTGGATGATTTATTGAATAAAATTAACGACTCCATTAAATGCAATAATGAAGAATTAATTAATCATATTGACAAAAATAGGAACAATACCAAGGTTGAAATATTTAATAAAATTTCTGATGATTTAAAAAATGAAAATTATGTTAACTTGTTGGCCTATAAAAAAATTAAGGAAATGAATTTGTTTGATGAGGCTTATTATAAATCAGAATATGATTATAATTTGGATATTGATCCTTTATTACATTTTATTTATAAAGGTTATGAAGAAAACAAAAGTCCACGGGAAGATTTCAATCCATCAGAATATAAAAATTCAAATAAATCTATACTAGAATCCAACTTAAATCCTTTAGTATATTTTGTAACGAAAGGAATTAACGAGGGAAATGTTAAGATTAACGATGATCTTGATGACTTAAAACATGTTAATAAATATGAATTGGATAAAAAGATAGATTCCTTTAGTCAAAGGGGTGTCAGGAAAAGTAAGAGAAAACCTAGAATTATTGTTTCCTTAACAAGTATTCCGGAACGTATTCCTGAGGTACAGTATACTTTATATTCCTTACTTAATCAGGAGCTTAAACCTGATAAGGTAATGTTATGGTTAAGTAAAGATCAGTTCCCTAATGGTGAAATTGATTTACCAAAAGAAGTTTTAAAACTTAAACAAAACGGTTTATCCTTAAGATTTTCAGATGATTATAGATCATTTACTAAGATTATACCTACATTAAAATCATATCCTAATGACATTATTGTTACTGCTGATGATGACATTTATTATCCTTCAAACTGGTTAAAGATATTATATCATACTTACAAGAAAAATGAAGATATGATTATTTGCCAGAAAGCTCGCAGAATATCTTTTGATAATGAAGGTAACGTGGATGATTATAATTCCTGGAAAACATGTCAAGACTTTAATGGTTCTTATTTAAATTTCATTTCAGGAGAGGGTGGTGTATTATATCCGCCTAGATCATTACATGAAGATGCCGTAAATGAAGAATTATTCTTGGATTTATGTAAATATAGTGATAACCTATGGTTATGGGCTATGGCTGTTTTGAATAATAAGAAGATTAAAATTGCTAAAAATAAATCAGATAATTCATTGATATACGTTAATCCTGCTAGGGAATATAATTTGACCAATGAATTTGTATTGTCTGATAAAAATATTTCGGATGATTGCGCTAATATTCAGATTAAGAATGTGTTTGAAAAATATCCGGAAATTTTGGATATTATTAAAAATGATTAAAAGCTATATGTGATTGTTATGTTAGAAAGTTATGAGAAAGCTGGAGCTATTGCTTCTAAAGTTCGTAAAGAAGCTGCCAAAAAAATTACTGCAGGTATGAAGGTTGTGGATTTTGTTGATTGGATAGAATCGGAAATTACTAAAACTGGTGCTGGTTTATCTTTTCCATGTAATATTTCAATAAATCAAATAGCAGCACATTATACATCTCCACCTAACGATGATACAGTATTTTGTTATGGGGATATTGTTAAGATAGATTTGGGTGCAGAGATTGATGGTTATATATCAGATACTGCCGTTACTGTTGTGGTTGAAGGGGATAATATTGACTGTGTTGATGAGAATGGTAAAGCATTTAATATGCCTGGCAGATTAGATGATGGTAATCCAGTTGTCAGTGATGATGATTTGGATGAAAGATATAATTTGATTGAAGCCAGTAGTAATGCTTTAGAGAATGTTCTCAGTATTGTTAAGGATGGTGTTACTTTAAATGATATAGGTAAAACTGTTCAGGATACCATTTCTTCCTATGGTTTTACTCCTATTGTTAGTTTAGCAGGTCATAGTCTTGAGAAGAATAATTTACATGCAGGTATTTCTATTCCTAATTATCCTGATGGTAGTACTTATCAGTTAAAGGAAGGAGATCATGTTGCTATTGAACCTTTTGCTACTAGTGGTGCTGGTATAACTAGTGACATTCCGGAATATTATATTTTTTCTTTCGTAAATAATAAGCCTATTAGAAATCCTCAATCCAAGGTTTTATTGAAGAATATTTCTAAGAATAACAGGTATTTTCCATTTGCTCAACGTCATGTTAAGACCAGTATGGATGATTCTCATTTTGTTCGTGCTATGCGTCCTTTAATTATGTCCGGTTCCATTTATCCCCATGCTGTTTTAAAAGATAAAGCTGATGGTATGGTTGCTCAGACTGAACACACTGTTATTGTCGAGAAAGAGGGTTGTGAAATTACTACTTTGTAATTTCATTTTTTTTATAAAATATTTTAGTAACAATAATACAGAAAATACCAATACATTTAAATAACATTAAGTTAATAAAAAAATTGTATAATAAAAAAATGTAAAATTTTCTAATATGGGAAAGATTTAGAATGAAATTTAATTTAAATGATATGCAAAACATGGACTTAAATAAATCAATGAAATATTTATTATTCCTATCCTTTGTAACACAATGGTCTTTTCTTTCAATGATAATTAACCTATTTACTATGGGAATAATAAGAATTCCATTATTTGTATTGATGATTATAGATGCTTTAACAATGCTAAAAATTCAAAATAAAACAATTAAACGCCCTTCATTTATCTTATCAAAAATATGGGATTTGATCGATATCATAACAAACCACAGAAATACAAAGAATTATAATTATGGCTATAATGATTCTACAGTACATACAGTATTTGATAGAATTTCACACAGTTTATCAAATTGCATCAATAAAATTAAAAATATCTTCAATAATTATAATGAAGATAAGATTAATCGTAAAAAATATGATAAGGAACGTGAAATAAATAAATTTAGTGATGAAATTGGTAAAAATATAAGTATAGAATATACATCACCAGATAAAAAACTCAAGAAAAAATCATTTAAATATAAGGACAGGGCAACAACCTATGTAAACATGTTGGAATCAGAAGGATACAAAAACTACACCAAATACAATATTGACCCACAAACCGGTTCGACATACATAGTTTTCAATAAAAATAAGGATATCATAGATTTATCCGCAAACAAAATACAATTAAAACATGATGACAAGGATTACAAATACGTAACATACGGATGGCCTAAAAAATAGTAAAAACAATAAAGAGAAGATGAAGGTTATATGTGAACATCTATATAACCATTATCTTTATCAAATAATGCAATGATACCTGAAATTATTAACCAAATACCAATTATTGTACCTAATACTTTTGGATCTTGAACAGAAGAACCTACTAATAATGTAATAATACCAAATATTATCGTGGTAATTCCAATTAATCTGAACGGACCCAATATGGAAATTATACCAATAATAATTAACAATATACCAAATAAGTATATGATAATACCTATAATTGCAGATACTACTGCTGGATTAAATATCAGTTGATATGCAAATATCAAACACAGCAAACCAAAAAGAATTGAAAAAATTCCGTATAGTCTACTGACACTTAATTGAAAAATTCCATTAATCATTAAACTAATTGCTAATATTAAGACAATAGCTCCTATTAAAACTCCAATAGTTCCTGTAGATATCAATGGAAATACTAGAGCGATTATTCCCAGTATGATCATTATAATGGCATTATTCTTTCCATTAAAAAATGATAAATCCATAATAAACCTCCTATAATTTAAGATTGTATTACTCAGTTAATAAACTTTTTCTAAAAACTTTAAGAATAAATTTTAACAATTATAACTAACATAAGAATAATTAGAGGACTTAAAATGAAATTAGTAGTACAAAGAGTTTTCAATTCTAGTGTAGAAGTTGATGGGAAAACTGTTGGAAAAATAAATGAAGGTTTAATGGTACTGGTAGGTTTTGGTATCAGTGATACCGAACGTGAAGCGGATTTTTTAGCAAATAAATTATTAAAGCTTAGAATATTTGAAGATGATAACGATAGAATGAATCTGTCTGTAATGGATATTGGCGGTGAATTGTTACTGGTTCCCCAATTTACTTTATATGCATCCACTAAAAAGAACAGACCTTCTTTTCATAGAGCCTTAACACCTGATAAAGCAACAGAATTGTTTGATTACTTTACAGAAAAATGTTCACAACAGGTACATGTTGAAACAGGCATCTTTGGAGCACATATGAATGTTTCTTTAATAAATAATGGGCCGGTAACAATAATAATTGAAAAGGAATATAATGAATAATAATGATAACAATTATTAGTATAGTTAAACATAGTATAATTAAGAAATAATATTAATAATATATAAATATATTAGGTGAATTTATGAGTGAAAGACCTTCTACCCAATTTTTTAATGCAATAAACATGAAATTTCCAAATTTATCCCGTAATGAGGATGAATCTCCACTTTCATTATTAATATTTGATGAAATATGTAAATCTGACAAAAACGCATTTTTAGATATGTATAACAGATACGTAACAGGAATTGAAGATGAAACAGCCGAAGTATCAGCCATTAAGGAAACAACCAGTAAAGGAATTACATATGATTACGTTTTCATTACAGAATTATATGTGGAAATCAACGGTAAACATACAACATTATACTACTATTTAACAAGAAAATCCACAAGAAACATGAAAAAATGGAAATAGAATTACTATCTTTCCATAATATTTTTTTTATTATTTTATAATTTCAATCTCTTTCTGTAAATAAATGATTGTTGTACTATGCTTACTGCATATTGAACATCAAATCTTGTTTTAACTTTATATGTTACAATATCTGTTTTATCTTCTGCTGAATATGGTTGTACTTCACATTTTCTGGACATGTCCAATATACGTTCATATGGTAAATTGCATGTTACTTTAACATAATCATCTTCTGGTTCTAGTGTAGCAAAAGTCATATTGCGGGTTTTTAAAATAATTTTATCGTCAATATTTTCTTCTTCGATAAGGCCTGTTAAATGGTATATTCTTGTTTTTAAATCTTGAATAATTTCTTCACTAGGTGATTCAAGTTTATCATCAGCTAAAGGTAATCTTTTTTGTTTATTTTTTCTTTTCATATATTTAATCCTCTTTTAACTTATATTATTATTTGATTTTATAGTATATATCTTTTATATGAAAAATTTTAAAGTATCTGATTGAAAAACTATAATTATACAAGAAAAATAAATGTATTACTTTTAAACATATATTTATTAATGATGAATAATAAAAGAAAAATACGATAATACATACACAAAAAATACGTATTATTATTAGAAAAAATTAACAGTGATAAACAATGATAATCTTAAAAGCAGAAAACAACAACATAACATTATATATCAGAGAAAAAAAGAAAACAAAGCAAAACAGGAATAAAATATCAATTCAGGGACAATTCACTCTTAAAGAAGAATCTAATCAAATTGAAATTAAAGATATGACAATAGAAAAGTACTCAGAAAAAGTAATAAATAACAATTATGACCTGTTATATATGTTCAAAAATGATAATGTATTCATTACAAATGAAAACGACATACTAATTAACTTCCTAAATCAAGAGAAAATCGAGTACAAGATAGGAAAGATATGTGAAAGATGCTGCAAAAACAACAAAATTAAGATATTAACCACAAAAGACAGATACACATACAATGATAAAGATTTATGCAGATCATGTGCAGAAAAAACTATAAAACATATCATATACAGGGATGGATTCGTTGATTACATGAATAATCGATATGAGCTATTGTTCAATAAATATCAGGATATAAATAAAATAATAAACATTATGGAGGGAAGATATAATCCAGTAGATAATCCAGAGTTGACATTATATGATACATTACCGGCTACAGAAGGAAAATATGAAAAGATACAGATTAAAGACTTGACGATACCTGAAAAACTGAAAAAGATATTGATGAAAAGAGTTGACACATTACTGCCTGTACAAGTAAAAGCAATAAAAAAAGGCTTATTGGAAGATGAAAATTTATTGGTTGTTTCACAAACTGCTTCAGGTAAAACATTGATAGGAGAACTGGCAGGTATTCCAAAAGCCATGAATAATAAGAAAATGATTTATTTATCTCCACTTGTAGCATTAGCTAATCAAAAATATCGGGACTTTAAACGAGAATATGGAGAATTAGGACTGAAAATAGTTATTAAAGTGGGACAAAACAGAATAAAAGCTGAAGATGAATTATATATTCTGGATAAACCAATATCTGATGCTAATATAATAGTTGCCACATATGAGGGATTGGATTATATTCTACGTAGTGGAAAATATAAAGATCTAAAAGATCTTGGTATAGTTGTAATCGATGAAATTCATATGTTGGAAAATGAAGAACGTGGACATAGACTAAACGGTTTGATAAATCGATTAATGACAATCTTCCCTGAAACTCAGATAATAGGATTATCTGCAACTATTGGAAACGCTGAAAGTCTTGCAAAAGAGTTTAATATGAAACTGGTCGAGTACGATAAAAGACCCGTTAAAATAGAAAGACATTTTGTAGACGTAGTCAGTGAAAATCAGAAAAATAACTTTATAACATCCACATGTAAAAAGGAATATGATAACGTTTCATCCAAAGGTTTTCATGGACAAACAATAATATTCACAGATTCTAGACGAAAAACACATATCATTACGAACAGATTAAGAAAAAACGGCATAACTGCAGAATATTATCATGCAGGTTTATCCTATTCAAATAAGGTAAGAGTTGAAGAAGCATTCCTAAACCAGGAAATATCAACAGTAGTTACTACTTCTGCTTTATCCAATGGCGTGGATTTTCCGGCATCCACTGTTATATTCGAATCTTTACGTATGGGTATTGACTGGCTAACAAATAATGAATTTCATCAGATGTTAGGTCGTGCAGGAAGACCAATGTATCATGATGTGGGTAAAGTTTATATCGTAGTCAATGAGGATAACAGAAGATATTATTCAAATAATGAGTATTATATTGCAATGCAACTGTTAAGAAGTAATGTTGACAACATAAACGTTCTATACGATAATTTGGATGTTTATGAACAGGTATTATCAGATATATGTGCAATAGAAAATGTAGATATTGATGTGCTTAAAAAACATTATGACAGTTTAAGAATTCCCATAACATTTGAAGAGGCTGTCAGTTTACTTTTAGATAAGAACATGATAATATTTGACAATATAAATGATACATATCATGCAACCGAATACGGTAAAGCAATTAGTAAATCTTTCATCAATGTCCGTGAAGCAGAACATATCCGGTCTAACCTGTATAATGATACTATAGATACTGTTTTATCGTTGGAAAAATTGAAAAATGCTTATTTCAGTCATGGAATTCTTAATAAATTATGTGACACTCTCAATTATCATGTTGGAGCCAGATTATTCTCAGATTATAATAAAGAACTAATATATCGAGGAGATTATATCAGTGGTCTTGCTGAAATATATCAGAATAGTCTGATAAACATCTATGATGACTTCATGAACTGTAGCTGTGATTATAATCCTTACTGTAGCTGTCTTGAAATGAATATTTCATCACATATCATTGAAAGAAGACTACAGGGTTGGAATCCTTCAGAAATTGCCAAAGAGTTCAATAGGGAATATAATATTTTAATTTACTCTGGTGACATATACAGTTATCTGGATCAGGTTATAATGAAACTGGAAGCTATCAGAAGAATTAGTGAAGCATTCAATGTTTCTAACACAACCATAAAATGTAAAAAACTAATTGAAAAAATAGAAAATGGGGAATGATTTTTCCTTTGTTAATTTATTAGATAGTTTTGAATATATCCGATTAGCACATATATTACCATTACTGTAGCAATGACTGTTTCAAATACTACAATATAATTCAATATTTCATATTCAAAAATCATTAACATCATGGCTGAAGCTATTGCACTTATTACAAATGGAAATGTAAAGGCACTGTAACTTGGATAAAACGGTAAACGAATTAAATTTATTAGCTTGTACAATGAAAAAACATAGCAGATACTTGCAGTTAAATATAGTGCAATAAGGAAATAATAATTTATAACATCAAAGCTGTTAACATATCCTACGATTAATATATTGAATATTGCAGCATAAATGCAAATTAAAGGCTTGTTTTGTTCTAGTTTTACAGGATAGAAGATATACCTATATGTTACAAGACTAAATGTTGGAATCATCATGATAAAACCAAATATAAAGAATATCCATGAATAGTTTTGGATGTTTAAAAATAATCCAGTAATGCTTGCCATTGTAATTCCAATATAAACAATCCAGTAACTGCCGTACACATCTTCAATGTTAAAGTTGTTTAGAACGTGCCTATATGTGAAGATAACTATTATCAGGGAATGTAATATTACTCCAATACCCCATAAAATTAATGCTAGTATATAATTATAGATTACAACATAAGTACTTAATACCATTAATGCCATAGAGAATGTTCCTGAGGTGCTAAGCGGCACCAGCTGATTCAATTCTTCCTTCATTATATCCCTAAAGAATATGCATTTTGTTATCATAACCAATATGATTATCAGGCCTAATGAGAACGTGACATATTTTATAGGCATGTTGTTATATAGGTTTCCTAATGATAATATAGCAAGCAACAAACCTGTTATTGCTATCGGAATATTCTTTATCTTTTCAAAGCAGAAAGTCATATGTTATAATATTTATATTGTATGATTAAAATTTCTTTTTAGAAATGAATATTAGATATAAAGTAGATAAATAGTATTATGTTCAAAAGTATTATAGATGTAAGTTCTAGGGATACCGATTCTTTAGGTCATGTGAATAATACTTCATTGCCATTATGGTTTGAAACTTCAAGAAATGAACTTTACAGGATATTCAATCCATCCATGGAATTAAAACCTGAAACATGGAACTTGATAATGGTTCACACAGAATTTGACTATTTGGATCAGATATATTATGGTTATGAGGTTGAAATAAGAACTTACATTGAAGAAATTGGTAATACTTCATTTACTGTTTATCAGGAAGCTTGGCAGAAAGGAAAGTTAAGAGGTACCGGCCGTGCCATATTGGTAGATTTTAATTTCAATAATCAGAAAAAGGTACCTATCCCTGAAGATATCAGAAAAGAATTGGAAAAACATTTATATAGAAAACAAGAGGTATTGTAATGTTATTTAAGTATCATGTATCCATTATTAAAGATCAGGTTGTTGTCACTGATAAATATTATCAGGAAGATGAAAAGCCTGATGATGAGGAATATAAAAAATTAATCAAACAGTACGAAGCTGACGAACTTGTTTTAAATACGGTAGACGATTCAGAACTTGAACTATTTATCAAAGAACCTATTGATGTTGAATCATTAAAATAGGTAAATCTAATCTCTTTTTTTAAAAAATAGAATTGTGATGATCTGTTAGAAATCATCATTTTTTGAAGGAATTTTAGTTAATATTATCGGTAAAATAATCATTATCATCAGTAATATTAATTCGATAATCATTGTGGTTGTGTCAACAAATATCACATTACGTGAAACTCCATCAATCCATAATAGAAGGGTTATTAGTGGAATAAAGTATGAGACCAGCAACATCCATTTTTTGCCCAGTTTTAGGAAGGTTGCATTTTTATTTAATCCAGGTAACAGATTATCCAGTCCATATATAATTGCAAGTAATGTTGTTTGTATAACAACGTTTAACAGTAATCCGAATTGATTTGTAAACGTGTCAAAGATACCAAGCAGAGTTGATCCGTAACTTGTTGAAAACAAAAGTGATATTACAAATGCGAAAGCACAAACAATTGACACGGCTTTTGAACGTGATGTGCTAAATTTATCCTGTAATGATAATGACAACGGTTCAATAATGGATATGTTTGATGTTATACCTGCAAACAGTAAACACAGGAAGAACAAAGGTCCGATGACATAACCTACTGTACCCATAACATTAAATATTTGTGGAAATACTATAAATGCTAATCCTGTTCCTTGTGATACAAGCTGTCCTATTGGAATATTATTTGTTAAACTCATAAATCCCAGTATACTGAATACTCCTACTGCAGTGAATACTTCAAAGCTACTGTTGGCTATTGCTACGGTTAGTGCACTTTTTGGAATGTTTACATCATCGGGCAAGTAACTTGCATAAGCTAATGTAATAGTCATACCTATACTTAATGAAAACAGTATTTGTCCGAATGCTGCAGACCAGATATTCGGATTAAATATTGCATTCCAATCCGGTGTAAATAATGTTGCCAATCCAATTGAAGCTCCAGGTAAGGTTAATGCAAATAATACTATGATAATCATCATGATAAATAACATTGGTGTCAATATCCTATTTGCTTTTCCGATACCATCATTAAGATTTCGATGTGATATAAACCATATTATGGCCCATATTATAAGCATTGATATTAAAACATATATGGATATGTGTAGTAAACCGCTTATATGTACGTTATTTTGTAGAAGTACTGTGTTAAAGAATTGTTCAGGATTAGTACCCCATCCCTTAAAGAAACTTACAGGTACATACATTAAATCCCATGCAACTACACAAACGTAATATGATAATATTAAAAATGGTGACATTTGTATAAACCATCCCAAATATTCATATTTTGGATTTATCTTATGGGTTATTCTACTTATTCCTGACTTAAACTTGAATCCTGCACCATATTCTACAAATAATAATGGAATTCCCATAAAAAGTATTGATATTATGTATGGTATCAAAAATGCTCCGCCACCATTAGTATAGGCTACATATGGAAATCGCCATATGTTGCCTAATCCAACAGCAGAACCAATCATTGCAAGTAAAAAGCTTAAATTACTGTCCCATTTTACCCGTTTTTTATTGTCTGTCATCTTATCACTAGTTTTTGTTAATTATTAAAGTTATTCTATTACATAAATTTATCTAAAATATTTAATAAATTTTTTCAGTAAATATTATTTTCCGAATAAGTCATATGCTTTTTTCATTATTTCTATGATTTCAACGCCGAAGGGACATCTTTCTTCACAATGTTTACATCCGAAACAGTCAATTGCATGTGCTTCCAGGTTATTGTAATGTTCCCGGATACTTAGCGGTATATCTTCATGTACTGTTGCCAGATCATATAATTTATTCAGCATTGCTATGTTAATTCCTTTGGGACATGGAGCGCAATGACCACAATAAGTACATTTACCTAAATATGAGTGTTTTGGAGCTGTTCTTAATATTTTAGAGTAATCCTTTTCTTCTTCTGTTGCTGTTTCATATTTCAATGTTTCCTTAAGTTCTTCTATATTCTTTACTCCTACCAGTATTGATTTTGCAGATGGCCGATTTAGTGCATAATGAATACATTGTAATGGTGTTAATGCCACACCAAATGGGGAATCTTCCTTGTTTAACAGTCTGCCTCCGGCAAAGCCTTTCATTATTGTTATTGCCGTATCGTTTTCTAAACATGTCTGATATAGTTCTGTTCGGATTGGTTGTATTCCTCCCAGATTTTGCGAATATTTGTCATTGTCAAAGTAGTCATCAAGTAATACCGGTGGCATCATGTCAAATGCCGGATTGACACTAATCATAATGAGTTCTATTTCCGGGTTTTTTGCTGCTTTTATTGCTACTTCTGGATTATGTGTACTTAATCCTATATGTTTAATTTTTTCGTCTTTTTTAAGCTCTCGTACATATTCTATGAATTCTGAATTCATGATTTTATCATAATCTTTAATTTCATCCACGTAATGTATCATTCCGAATTCTATATAGTTTGTTTGCAGTCTGGTAAGTAAATCTTCAAATGCGGAAACTACCTTGTCCATTTCCCTTGTTTTAACGTACTGTTCATTTTGCCATGTTGAACCTATGTGTCCCTGTATTATCCATTTTCTTCTGTTTTTATGTATTGCTTTTCCAAGATTACTTCTTACTTTTGGATTTGACATCCAACAGTCTAACAAGTTTATTCCTTCGTTTTCACAGTATTTTACTAATTTTTCTATTTCAGAATATTCTTTATTTTCAATCCATTCTGCACCAAATCCTATTTCACTGACTTTATATTTTGTTTTGCCAATTTGGTTATATTTCATACTTATTCCCCTTAAATAAATTGAATATATAATAATGTTTATTCTTATTTATATATATGAATAGACGGCTTTTAATAGAGCATAATAAGTTGAGATATTTAAAGTATTAACATTTGTAATGGATTTTAGTTTTTTTTAATATTTATTTTTATTAATCATTGGATATTTTTTTGAATAAATGATTATCCTATTGTTTCTTTTTATTATAATTTTTTAAATATCTGTTTTTATGAATATACTTAGTTATATCTTTTAAAATGTATTACTATAGAAACACTTATTTACTTTGTTTAACAAATATATGTATTAATAAATTTATGAAATGTAATATTATATAAATAAAATCAATATGATATATATTAATTAATTAACAATTACTTGATTTGAAGAGGAATTATTTATGACAAATAAAACAGGAATACTAGTAGTAGGTCATGGAAGTAAATTACCATACAATAAAATAGTTGTATCCGAAATTGCTGAAAAACTGGATAAAAGAATAGATAATAATGTTGAAAGAGGATTTATGGAACTAGTATTACCTAATATTGCTCAACAAGTTGATAAATTGAAAGAACAGGGTGTAGATAGAATTGTTGTTGTACCAGCTTTTTTAGCTCATGGAGTACATACTAAAGTGGATATACCTACCATTCTTAAATTACCTCATGAACATCTGGGATTGGAACATTCACATACCCATGGTCATCATCATCACCATCACCACCATCACCATCATCATGATGGGGATGAAGAAAGAGAAGCCAAATCTGATATTATAGATTTTGACGGTGAAGTAATCTTTTTAGAACCATTTGGCCCCGATGATAAGGTTGTAGATGTAGTTGAAAAAAGAGTTAAAACATCTTTATGTCAAAATGAATTAAATAATGAGAATACTGGAATTTTATTAGTGGGACATGGTAGTAGTTTACCTTTCGGTAAAGAAGTTTTAACTGGAGTTACCGATAAATTAAAAGATCGAATGTCAGAATATGAGATTGAACTTGGATTTATGCAAATTGAAAATCCTTTAATTCCTGAATCTTTTAAGAAATTACAGGATAAGGGTTTTGAAAATATGATTGTTGTACCTGTATTTTTAGCAGATGGATTGCATACAAAAAATGATATTCCAAACAGGTTAGGATTAGAAGCTGCAAAACATGATTTTAAATATCGTGTATTGGAAAAACAGGTTGATTATGATGGTAACATTTTATTTTTAGATCCATTGAATGCTGAGGATGAAATTATTGATATGATTGAAGGACGGATAGAAGAATATATTAATTAATTATATCTTTATTCCTATTTTTATCTTTTTTATTGTATTTTTTTATTTAACTTAATTATATGTATCTAAGCATTTTTCTGAAAAAAATAAGTTGTTTTATGTTTTGAAAGAGTTTACCAATTCTTCAATTAATAATGCAAGAAACATTAATATCATTAGAAATAATGTAAATATTAACTCTCCGATTTTTAGTAATATATTCATTTTAACACCACTTTTAGACTATACAAGTATTCTTAAATCAGTTATATTTTATTTAAACAATCATAAAATATTAGAATACCTATACCCCCATTGGTATTGATATTATGTATGAACTACTATATATATGTATCAAGTAAAAAAGATAAAATTATAAAATTTAATTTAATTAATTTAACTATAAAAAAAATAGTTTCAAAGTCGAAATAAAAAAATTTAAAAAAATAATGTTTATCAACATTGTTACCCCCATTATAACAAGTTGATATCAGTATAAAACCAATTAAAACATTTTAATAATTTACTAAATATGTGATATTAAATGATATATTATAGAAAATCAAATTAAATACTTGAGTGTTTAAATTTGAACTATACCTTTTTAAGGTATACTATATGATATGCATTATATCCCATATATAAATTAAATCAATATCGTTAAATAAAGCTTGATATTTGATATGAAAAATTTTAAATTCAAATTATTTATTCATAAATTCAAATAAAGTTTATACTATAATAATACTAGAAAAAAACAATAATACATTAATGTCAAAAAAAATAAGAAGAAATAATTAAATCATTTTAGATTTAATTACATATTAGGGTTTTCAGAATTTGGAGGTACACTAAATTTACCGCCCATATTATAATAATAATTACTTGTAATGATTTTATCAGAATCACTTAAACTCCAATAAGCTGAAACTTTCATGAAACCTTTCTCTTTTAAACCTTTATCAGTATTCATTACCTGACTCCAGGTAGCCCATTGAGCCTTGCCAATATAATGACTAGGACCACTAGGATTTAAACATAAAAATTTATCAGTAACGGAATTATATCCGACAATACACATGTAATGTCCCTTAATATGCCAATAAATCATATTACCGGAAATCAATGCATTTTTAACGGCATCCTTAGTATTGGCTATATTTGTTAACAACATATGTACACTTGGTGATCTGGAAATTATCACAGACTCGGATGTTCCTGATTTTGCTGTTGTAGAATAAACACCAGCCAATTTCTTTTCACTGCTATAACAGTTTAGGCCCTGACTAATCATACTCATAGATGTAGGTCCACAGGTATATCTATGTCCATTAATATATTCCTGTGAATCGTAAAATATCGGATAATTCCTGGATGTGTTAGTTAAGTCAATCATTAACGCATAAGGACTATTTACACTGCTAAATCCCTGTAATACATGATATCCATTTAATGCTCTTGCAATGACATTCCATTTCTGCCGACTGATGACATACTTGATATTACTGCCTTCAGCTCTAAAGAAAGTATATTTTGGCGTGTATCCATATACCTGTTGACAATAACTATCCAACTTCATTACACGATGTATTTCATCGCTTGTTATTGTATAAATACCGTTTTCATCAGCATATCTGTAATCACTGCCCAATTTGGAAATATCCGGTTTATCATTTGTAGCAAAGTTATTATTCAATACAGATTCATTGCCAGTATCATACTTTACATTAAACTTCTTATTTGAACTTTGAATAATCATCAGATGCACATGGAAAGTAGTATTAACTGTAGCCTTTTTAAATCTAGGATTTCCTTCAAATGAAACAGATAAATTATGATAACCAACCCTTGTTTTAGTGTAATTGAAAGCGAACTTACCATTAATATCCGTTGTAACAGTATAATTTTTACCGTCAACTATAACCGTTAAAGGAGTATATCTTAAAACATTAACCTGATTGTATGTATAGTTACCGGAGATCGTAATTATGTTAGAATAATTCTTTACTTTTATAGTGTCGAGTGATATATTAGTTGCTTTAGCAACAACAGTGAATACTAACTTAGATTCTGCTGCAGAGTACTTGCTGTTTCCAGGATAGGAAACTGATATATTATTTTTACCAATTTTAGAAGAGTTTATATTGAATGTATATTCTCCAACCTTGTTTGTTTTAATAGAATATTCTTCATTATGATAAACTATTTTTAATCGAGTATTCTTTAAATTACGACCATCAACATCAGCATATTTACCTTTGACAACAATTTTATCCGTATATTCAACATTTTTCAATGGATTAATGGTAATTTTGGTATTTTTCTTGGCCACATTAATGGTTATGTTTTTTTGAGTTCCAATGTATTTGATGTTTCCCGTGTACGTTATTGTGATTGTAGCTTTTCCAACTTCCTTTGCCTTGAAAGAACATGAATATTTTCCGTACTTATCTGTTTTGACACGGTACGTTTCATTGTAAACATTTATCTTCAATGTAGCATAACTTAC
>MVAA01000030.1:0-17215 GCA_003266105.1 Methanosphaera sp. rholeuAM6 | reverse complement strand
ATCTTAATGTTCGTATTTTTCTTTGTAACGTTGAATGTTGTGTTTGTTTGTGTTCCTATGTATTTGATGTTTCCTGTGTATGTTATTGTGATTGTAGTTTCTCCAACTTCCTTTGCCTTGAAAGAACAGGCATAGTTACCATACTTGTCTGTTCTGACACGGTACGTTGTACCATAGGCGTTGATCTTTAAAGTTGCATAAGTTACATTGTTGTTATCAATATCAACATATTTACCTGTAAGATTTACTGTATCCAAGTACTGAACGTTATCAATAGGATTGATGATGATGTTGGTATTTTTCTTGGCAACATTGAACGTTGCATTTTTTTCTGTACCAATAATTTTGACATTTCCTGAGTATGATACTGTAAGAGTATTCTGTCCTACTTGCTTTGCCTTGAAAGTATACGAATACTTTCCATACTTATCTGTTTTAACTCGATAAGTAATATTGAAAACATTTATCTTCAATGTAGCGTAACGAACAGAATTATTTTCTTCATCAACATACTTACCGGTTACTGTAATGTCATCATTGTATTGTGAATCATTTAACGCATCAATGATAATCTCTGAATTTTTCCTTTCATCATTGGTGATATCCGTACCATTATCCGTATTTGTCTGTGAATTATCTTTTTCGGAATAATCTGGATTGTATGTTGGATTATTGTCAGAAATGCTTTGTGTATTATCTTCTGAGATAATTTGGTTTTCTGTAACATCAGTATTATTATTTTCAGTTGCTGATACTGTTGTTGTAAAAAGTGTCACTGATAGAAATATGACAACAATTATTATAGAAATTTTATGTTTATTATTCATTTTAACACTTATTTTAATTAAATAAAAAATTTTATCCTTTTTGAGATAATATATTAAATTATATTTTTTTAAACATAAAATATTTTCTTTATTTGTTATTAATAAGTATGAAACATGAATTATTAAAAAATAGATATATTTTTTCTTGGAGTTTAAGGAAAAAATTTATAATCAATTACTTAGATTTATTCTAAAATAATTGATTGGGCTTCTTTTTTTCTTAGTGCTAATGAGAATCCTTGGATTCTTATTTCTACAGGATAACCTAATGGAGCTCTTCGTTCTAATTTTATAGGAATTCCGTTAATTAATCCCATTTCTCTTAAGTGTTTTCCTAGAGTTCCTTTTATTTGATGTTTTTTTATTATTCCACTTTCTCCTGGTTTTAAATCATTTAGAGTTTTTACCATTTTAATTCTCTCCTATAATCTTAATTGTTAAATTATGCTTGTTAACCTATACCCCCATAGGTATAATTAATACTATACCCCCCATAGTATATAAAGTTTTTCATATCTCTGAGGCTATTTTTACAATTCAGTTGATATCGGATAATCTTAGCTTAAATCGACTTAAAAAAAATAGTTATGTTTAACCAATTAATCATAAAAAGTAATTAATTGATTAGTTGAAATAACTATGTTAAACATCCCGTCAATTTATACTAAATATGTGATTTTTAAATGATATTATGTTTTTATAATTTGAGTTTAATTTACCTATACCCCTATGGGTATACTATATACTATACCCCCTATAGTATATAAATGTATCTCTGAAAAAAGCATAAAAGAATTAAATTTAATTTATTTTTCCACAATAAAAATTTACTAATTAACTTTTGAAATGTAAACATAAATCTAGAAAAATATTTTAAAAAAATACCCTAATTATTATAATATTCTAAAAGTACGAAAATAAATCACTACATATATATGTTCTGTATTATTTTTTATAATTTAGATAATTATGAATTACTGATCATAAAAATACAAATTTTTTATGAAATATTTTTTAATCTGAAATTGGATTGACAGAATTTTTCAAAATATTCATGAAAAAAATATTGTTGAAATTTTTCTTCCAGAATCTGAAAAATAATTTTTTAAAAATAGGAAATATATAATATATGGTAGTATTTAAATGCAAATATTTTAGAAATTATTGCATAAATATTTTTCAGTATTTTTTTATAAAATAGTATTTTTACATTGTTACATGTACATGTAGTATGTTAAATTCACTATTTTAGAGATACTTTTTCCTCTATTTCTTGAATTTTTTACTTGTAAATTTTTACATATTTTACTTCGTTAAACCGTGGTATAGCGAAGTAAAAATTTTACACCATCAAAAATCTGAAAAAATCACAAAAACAAAAAATTGTCCCAACAGATTTTCTCATCAAAAAAATTATTTGAAAATAATAATATAAAAATATAACTAAAATCATTACCAAAAAATTTTTCCATTAATGATTCAATGATAGATTAAACAATTCATTCAAATTATAAAAAAACTATGAAATATGTTATATTCTAAAATAAGATAATAATATTCCTTATACTTATTTCAAAAATTATTAAAACAATACTATAATACTCAAAACTAATTATATTCCACTATTTTAAATATAATGTAATTTAAAAATATTAATCAGTCCATCAATGGATATAACATAAGTTTTTATATGGAGGTAATGCTTTTGGATAGAAAATTATTATATATAGTTTTATTAGTGTCTATGCTTCTATTGACTGTGAGTATGGTTTCAGCAAGTGATGTTGATTCAAATACTACCATAAGTACTGTTAAAAGTGTTGATACAGCAGTTTCAGATAGTAATGTCATAGAAAAATTGTTGAAAACTGATAAAACTGTTAAAACAGAAGAGCAAACAAATATTGATTATAATGTAAAGAACACTACTGAACTTACAAAAACAATAAATACATTAAATAAGGTTAAAACCAATCAAACATCAACAATCAACCTTAAGAAAGGACAATATGACAATATTAACATAACATGGAAAAACAGGAATGTTAAACTAATAATTAACGGAAATGATAGTATATTATATAATGCAACCATTTCAACAAAAGCCAATACACGTATGACAGTTAATTCACTTTCTTTCAAGGTATATGACTATCAGCCAGAGGATTTAACTTATAACCAATTAACAAATATCACAAATAATGGAACACTAGAACTAAAAAAAGTGAATTTTACAGATACAATATTAAACATAGAAAATGATAATATATTAAAAGCTGATAGATGTAATTTTATAAATACATCAGGATTTACTTTATTACGTAATAATCATGTTGCAGAATTCACAAACACATTATTTAAAGAAAACAGCTTATTAACTGAAACTGACAGTTTAATTAAAAATTATGCCAAGTTAGCATTTGTTAACACAACGGTTACAGAAAATAACATGCCAATATTTATCTCAGGAATAAAATATTACTCATACTTCAATCAAGATTCAACTAAAAGGGATTTTTATAAGATATCGGAGTTACTATTTGTGAATTCAACCTTGAATGGATCAACACAATACCGTTATGTCTATGATTATATGAGTGCAGATAAAGTTACAATTGTCAACTCAACACTTTATGATATATCAAAACCAGTGGATGGCATGTCTATTCCTTCTATCGAATCAGATGAAGAATATGAGAAGGAGTATGAATTTGCAAGACTTACAAATTTGGATACTGAACAGTTAACATTAATCAATAATAAGATATTTAATTGTAGAATAAACTTAATTTCAGACAATATTACAAGTATAGATAACAAGTTCAATAACACAATTATGTATGATGGAAAAAAAGAGAAAAATCTTGTGAACACTAACAAAAACAAAAATTCAACAATAAAATCAACAAATAATTATATCAAAAATTTCATCAATAGTAAACCTTCAATTATTTATTTTGATGACGTGATTTTTCCTGTATATGATGTAGAGATACTTCCATTAAATAAATTTATTGTGAATAATGAATATTACATTCCGGAGATTTATGTAGAATATAGTGATGTTATATCGTTCAAGATTAAATTAATGGATTCTAAAGGTAATGCATTGAAAAAAAGACAAATTTATGCAAGTTGGGATGATGAATTATTTAGTTTAGATAACGCTACCCAAGTAACAGATTCTAAAGGTATCTCAATATTTAAGTTTAATGTAATTAAAAAAGGAGAAATTACATGTAATCCTATAATTTTCACAACAGATACTGATTCGGTTTTTTCTAAAAATAAAAAAATAATAAGTACAGAAAAAATTTTACGAGTGACTATCGATAAAAAAACTACAATTTTATCATTTGATAAAATACCTACAGCTACATATGATAAGCAATTTACCATAACTGGACGTTATAAGGATAATAATGATGTTAATTTAAGATACACTCCTTTAACACTTAAACTCAACGGTAAATCATATACTGTTAAAACGGATGCAAATGGAATATTCAAGTATACCTTTAAAGCATCAAAGATGGGAGCAAACAATGTATCAGTATCATATCCTGGAAACAGCAGATATTGGGGTGATTATGTAGAAAAAATATTCTATGTAGGAAAAGGAACCAAACTAACACTAAATAAGATAGATAATACTGTATTATTGGATAAGGTTACTGTCACAGGTAAGTTTACTGATGCAAATGGCAATGCTCTTCATTACACTCCTATTAACATTAACATTGCCGGAAAAGATTTTAATGCAACAACTGATGCTTATGGTGTTTATACCCTGTCTGTTAAAACTTTCCGTGGTGGTAAAAATACAGTAGTGGCATCCTATGATGGTAACAGTCGTTATGCTGGTGCAACAGCTACCGGGACATTCAATGTTCTTCGTAAGGCCACCAAGTTATCAATAAATGATATATCTAATACGGCTTACAGTGATAATGTCACAATTAAAGGTAAGTTCACTGATGTTAATGGTAATGCATTGCATTACACTCCGGTAAAAGTGTCTATAAACAATAATACTTATAAAGTCACGACTGATAAGAATGGATTTTATACTCTGAAAGCTAAAACCAGCAGGATGGGAACTAACACTGTAGTTGTTTCATATTCCGGTAATGCCAATTATCTTGGCACAAGTGTAAATTCCACATTTAAAGTAACTAAGAAAGCCACTAAAATATTTGCCGATAAGATTGGACGTACATGTACTGGTGATAATGCAACTATAAAGGGTATCTTTAAGGATACAAGTGGCAATGTCTTAAGATACACCAATTTAACTGTAAAAGTTAATTCAAAAACATATAATGTTAAAACGGATAAAAACGGCCATTTTACACTTAAGGTAAAAGTGTCAAAGATTGGTAAGAACAATATAACCATATCTTATGCAGGAAATAGAAGATATAAGGCATCATCTGTCAAGAAAATTGTTAATGTTGTTAAAATGACAACAAGAATAACAGTAAATAAGATCAAGAAAACTAAGGTTAAATCTAAGGTTAATGTCACCGGTAAAGTATCTGATAAGAATGGTGTAGTTCTCCGATATGCCAAACTTAATGTAACAGTTAATGACAAGCTCTATCGTGTTAAGACTAATGCTGACGGATTTTATTCTTTGACTGTTAAAACGAGTGTAGTAGGTACTAACAATATTACTGTGTATTATGCAGGTACTTCCAAGTATGCACTTAAATCCAAAAGTACATCATTTGAAGTAACAAATTAAAACTTTTTCTTTTTTTCTTATTTTTTTAATATGTTTTATCAATATATTTAGTCAAATAAATGCCATCTCTAACTCTTTTTAAAAAATATACCTCAAATAACTTGATAAAAATAAAACGATATATATTATACAACTAAAATACAAAAAATTATTAATCACTTATTTCATATTTAAAAATTAACTTAAAACAAAAAGGGATGTAGAATATGAATACGAAAAAGATAATCCTGATATCATTAATCCTGATGCTTCTATTAGTACCCATTTCATTTGCAGCTGATGGTGATTACACTATTCCATCAGCCATTAAGGACATTACAGTAAATGATGACGGTTCCACATTCATCACGGAAAAAATAACTTATGATGTAGAGGGAAGCATCAATGGTGTTTATAGGGATATACCACACTCTTCAGACCAGACAGTAACTAACATATCCGTAGAAACTCCTGGATATTACAATACTGTTGAAGTAATAGAATCAAATGGTAAAACAAGGATTAAAGTATGGTTGTATACCGATGAGGAAAAACAGCAGAAAACATACAATGCAAAGGTTGAAGTAAGCTATTCATATGTTTTCAACAATGGCGTTAAAATATATAATGATGTTGCCGAATTACAATACATGACCTGGGGCAAAGAATGGGATAGTGCTGTTGAATATCTTGAATCAAACATACACATACCAGGCTCCAAGGATAAAGCAGAATACTGGAACAACCCTGATGTTTACGTTGTTTCAAGTGAATGGACAAGTGACAATACCTTAACCACAATATCTAAAGGATTAAGTTCACATACTACATATGAACAGCGTATTCTTATGCCAAAATCATACTTTAAAAGTTATGATAACGCTCAAGTAATAGACATGGATGCCAAGAGTAAAATTGAATCGGATCAGAAGATTCATGAAAGAAACAGAAATTATTTGAACACATTAATATCCTTGTCAACGGGAATACTGGCAATATTTATGATTATTCCAATGGGAATATATGCTTTCTTCGGCAGAGAACCTAAAATAAATTATAAAGCCGAATATGAATATGATCTTCCTACAAATGCTACGCCTATACAGGTAAATTCAATAGTGGTTGGTGATGTAAATAAGATAGATGATAATGGATTCTATGCAACAATTCTGGATTTAATTAATAGGAAATACTTTAAGGTTATCCATAGTAATGAAGATGATACAGTTATAAGACAAACTGATAAGGATACAAGTGATTTAAAAGAATATGAACAGTCATTATTATCATATTTATCTAAATTTGCAGTTAATTCAGACATATCATTAAAATCTATAGGCAAGACAGAAAAACCGTCAGAATACAAAAAATTTAAAAATAACTGGATACAGTTAGCTAAAAAGGAAGTTCCTGATTCTTTGATAAAGGGATTGTTCATAAAAAGAGGTCATAGATTTTTCAGGGCATTTGCAGTTATATTCCTAATAATAAGCAATGTACTGTTCTTTTTGGCAGCATCCGTTGATTTGAAATTGAATCATTTCCTGATATTGATGCTGATGGTAGTGGTTATCTATATAGAATCAACGCTAATGTTTGCGATGCCAAATACCTTTGCCGGTCATTGGACCCCTCAAGGAAAGCAATTCCATGATAAATGGAAAAACTTTGAGAAATATATAACGGATTTCAGTTTAATCAAGGAACATCCTCCTGCATCTGTTTATATTTGGGGAAAATACTTGGTTTATGCTGCAGCCCTGGGTTGTGCAGATAAGGTATCAGAAAACATGAGAAAATATTTGGATCTTAATGACCTATCACAGGATTATATTAATCATTCTGATGTACTGTACTTCAGTTACTTTGGAGGACTTAATCATATGAATTCCTCTTTCAGTTCACTGCATAAAGCTTCCTCGTCCGGTGGCATTGGTAGAGTCGGCAGCGGTGGATTTGGTGGTGGAGGAGGTGGAACCTTCTAACTATTTCCTCCCATTCATCTCTTTTTTAGTAAAATATTCATTGAATTAAAAGATATAATAATTAATTTTTCTAAAAATAGCTTGAATAAAGTATTGTAGAAGAATAATTTCCAGATTTTAATTATCTGAATCAATTATTAGTATAATGTACTATATTTTTTCAAATTTGGCAATTCTATTGTTTCTTTTTCTTAGGAATGGTGAAATTATTCTTATGAATATTGGTGAATATTTTTTCATCAAATCCGTTAAATTATATTCTTCTATTAATTCATATCTGGGACATAACTTTTCAAAATCTTTACTTTCTTTTATTCCCCATTTAAATTGGGCACCTGTTGTTTTTATTGTATCATGTACTTTCTGATTCTTTACCATCCACGTACTCATCAGTTCTATTAATAATATTATATTTGTGAAGTTTTCTTCAATTTTATTAAATAATTCTTGCACTTCTTTTTCATCCAAGTACATTAAGAATCCTTCAGCGATTATTAATACGTGTTCTTTGTTTTTAATCTTGTTAATCCATTCAAAATCTAGTGCTGATGAAGCTATATTGGTTACTCTTTCATTTGATTCAATTAGCTTTTCTCTTAATTCTATTATTTCTTCAAAGTCTATATTATACCATTTAATTTTTCCGTTGTCTACTCTAGTGAATCTATCATCCAAGCCACATGCTAGGTTTATTACTGTTGAATTAGGATTTTTGTTTATGTATTCTTTTGTTTGTTTATCTAATATTACTGTTCTTGCTGTACATCCCCAAAAGTTCATTTTATTTGTTGATGCTTTGAATCTTTTTCTGAAGTCATAATCCAGATTGTTTATAATCTTTATTGCTGTTTTATCTATGAATTCTGGGTTATTTTTTTTGCTTTCTTTGGCTCTTGCGTATAATGGTACTAGCATGGTTTCATTTACACCGGTTAGATTAATTTTTTCTTTCAATTTTTTTCCTCCTTATGTATTTATTTATTTTCATGAGTTATATAAATTTAGGTTTACCTAAAAATAATGGGTTCTTTAACAATTAATGATAATGTTTCAGTACTGATTCAAACATATTAGTTATAAGTATTTACTGTATATGGTGAATCCCAGTTTTAATAGAGAAAATGGATGTTCTTCTAAATAAATTCAACGTATAATTAACTATTTTTTAATTAAATAATCTCATATAGTTATTTGCAGAATATATTCCAAATATAATAGTCTTGAAATACAAATAAGATAATAGGAAAGTATGGGGTATTTCATTGAAGAGGAAACTGATTATAATAATTGTATTGATAATATTGTTTTGTGCATTTATACTGTTATCAAACTTGAATCTTACAGTGAATAATGATACTGAAGATAATTATCAGCAATGGGAATATGATAAAAACGAATATCCTAAAGGTGAATATACTTTGGATCAACTGCCTGTATCACACAAGTCTGCCTATGAAATAAGACAGTTTTTTGAAGATTCGGATAAGAATGATGATGGAATACTTAAAGATCAGGAAATCAGTACATTTGACTATAAAATTAAGCATAGCCAATATACATATAATGGTCCTTACGGATACAATTAATCATTGTACCGTTCAAAATTATTTTTTATATTACTCATTCAGCATTAAATATCCGTTAAAAATAAGAATAAATAGGATTAAAACCATAATATTAATAAAGGGATTTCTAGTGGTGAATTAAGATGTATGAACTCCACAATTTAATTGAAAAACTTCAGGAAAGGAAAACTAAGTTTAAATCGGAATATACTGAAGAAGAGGATTTGATTCAGGTTAGGGATGTTTTAAATAAAAGATTGGTTACTTTAAAGAATAAACTAATAGAAGATCCTTCAAATCAGTCAAACATGCTCGAATATGGTTTTCTTCAGGATGAAGTTATGAGAATCAACAAAAGATTAATAGATGTAAAGGAAAAATACTCTACCAAAGAGGCTAAAATCGAAAAGTATGACAAATTGATTAACTATAATATTCAGGAACTATTTACATACGTGGATTTCATCAAACAGTTTAAGATTGATGATAAACTTTATCAGGCAATGCAGGATAGTTTGGTTTCATTGGATCGCAACATAAATAAACTCAACGAATTAAGAAAGGAAGATGATTCCCAATAAGTTAATCTAATGTATTTTTAATAAATGTATTTAATTAAAGAATCATTTAATAATTAGAATAATTTAAATATTTGTATTTCAATAATTATTATTAGATATTATCTTATTCGTATAATTTTATTTGTAAGTTATTATCTGATAAATATTTTGATTAAATATTGATATTATTCATAGGAGTTATGTTTTTATGTCCAAAAAAGATATACATTTAAAAAATACCAATGAAAATGGGATGACGGCTGAAGTTGAATTAGATGCTCTTAATAAAACTAAAGTTAACTTTGGATTTTCTGAAGATAAGGTTGAATATCTTGGCAAAGTTAACATGAAGGACTTGCTTGAAGAAGAAGAAAACAAAGAGGAATAACTAAGTTTTCATATTATTTGATTTATCTTTTTTTGATGGGTTTAATTATAAACCTAAATTATTTCTTTTCGTATTTGAAATTATTAATTATTAATATTTTTTTATGGAATTTTAATACTTTATTTTACAATTGAAGTATTAATATGTGATGTTTTTTTAAAAATAAATTTCTTATTATGTTATTTAATCTTTTGGATAGGCTTATTATTGTTTTAAATCTTTAGTTAAACCTAAAATAACAGACATTTATATACTTCAAAAACATAAATAGATATATAAAATAAATAGGTGATTATAAATGGCAAACCCTTACTTTATTAAAGATAACTGTGCAGGCTGTGGATTATGTGCTCAAGCATGTCCAACAAACTGTATCGCAGAAGGAACTCCATACACAATCGATGAAAATGTTTGTGTAGGATGCGGATTATGTGCTCAAGCATGTCCTGTTGAAGCTATTGAACAGAGAGCATAGATTCGTTAAAGTAATTCTAACCCCCAATAACCTTTTTATAACGTTTTTACTGTTTTTAAGATATTATGTATATTTTACTTGTTTTAAGATCTTTAGTAGTTAGCTTTTCCAGTTATTTAAAAAGAGTTAATATAATGAGTTTAAAAAAATGAAAGAAATAACATGAATTAAAACATTGCAATTTTAATTATTTCTTTAAATAGCATATTTTAAGTTTATTTACAGATATTTATGAAAGTTTAATACATTTAAAGTTTAATTATTTCCTCATTTTCTTATCTCTATATATTTTAAAGTTTTTATGATATGTGATATACATATACCCGTATGGGTAAATATATATTTTAATTTACTTATATATAAAAGATAAGAAAGAATTTTGAAAAAAAGCAATAATCTTAGACAATTAAAACTGATTAATAATTTTAATAAAGTTAATCATGGATAAATTATTGGTGATTAATAGTTATTCTTTAATAATTTGATTGTCTGTGATAAATATTTAGACCATCTGTTTCTTCTGATGTGATAGTAATCTTCCATTTTAACATCTCTAAACGTTTCTAAAAAAAAATATTAAATTAGTAAAAATACTAATTTAATTATCCATATTTAACAAATATGTGATTTTTAAATGAATATAAAAATTTTATGGTTGAATAATAACATGTTTATTATTTATACCCCTTCAGGTATACTATATTATATACCCCCCATAGTATATAAATGTTCTTGATTGAAATTTAAAAAATAATTGAAATCTGATAAAACGATTGTTAATCCGACAAATAACAACGAGTAATAAAAACAAAGAAATAATGTAATACAGATTAAAATAATAAACTGACAATTAAATACTCCTTATATAAAGAACAAAACATTATAAGATAATATCGATTACTTATCAACTGCTAGGATAATCTTTTAAAGTAAATAGAATCAAAACTATTAAGTGAAAAAATAAGGGCGTGATATATTTGGAAAAAATAATCTATGAAATGAATGAAACAATTAATGAAATGATCTACCACTCAGAACTATACTTTATACAAAGCAAAAAAATGGATGAACTAATATACAATTACCTCAACATAAACGAAGACGATGCATTAATAGAATCATACGATGACAGAATAGAAATTACATTCAATAAGAAAAAACCGGATAACGAACTGATAAACAAAATATTCAAACTATCCAAAGAAACAGGTACAAAAATAAACGCTAATCTAAAAAGAGCAACATTTCAGTTAGATATAGTAAAAGATAAGAAATTACCCTTGAATTAATTTCTTTTTTTTACTTTTAAAAACAAGCAATCAAAAAGAAGGAGGTTAAAGGGAATATGTTAATTATTCGCTTTGTGCTCCACCAGTTAAACTGGTTATGACAACATTTATAGGACTAGCTGCATCAGATGCATCAACGTCCCCTTTAGTTGTAAATGTTACAACATAATTAACGTCATTGTATGTGAATATATATGCACCTAAACTATATCCATCTTTGGAAAATTTTTGTTCAATTACATCGACACCATTAATTTGAACGGTTTGTTCTGATATAAATTCTGCACCGTCAGAAACTTGAGATTCTTTGGCTTTTTCAGTATCCGTTGTTACATTTTCATACATTACTAGAATAATACTTTCTTGATCATCAGTTGATAATGTAAATAATCCGCTGCCTGTATCTAATAAACTGTATCCTTCAGGTATTTCCACTGCAGTACCATCGGCTAAAGTACCTTGTTCAGCAAATACTGCTGTAAATCCGCATGATAACATTCCCAAAATGAGTAACGTTACAACTATTTTATTAAATTTCATTATTTTAATCTCCATATTAAGTAATATTACAATATTAATATTTATTTCAGAAATAATATATAATTTGTTAATTATTCTGTTTTCTAAAGAGTGATAATCATTATAGTATTGTTATAAACAGATATATAACAGTCTGATACATAACTGTATATATTGGAGAAAGTAATATGACGCAAAATGAGTTACGAATGGAAACAAAATGTTACGATGCATCAGAATATGGATATTTGTATGGATTGAATCAGAAGATACCTGATGAGGAATTTGAAAAGGTTAAAATGTATATGAAGGATTTCAGAAGAAAGGATTTTGCAGATGGTATAATTAAAGTAACAGGTAGACCTGAAGGATATCGTTGTCTTGAAAAAGACGTTCCTAAAGTGGAAGAGATATTGGGTATAAAGAATACGCTGGAAAAAAGAAAAAATAAAATCACAGAAGCGTTCAAAAATCCAGTTGAAAAAAGAAAACTGAAAGACCAGTCTATGACCTGGCTTGAAGCATTATTTACACGGGGTGGCACACAACCGGAACAAAGTCTCAGTCGTCTTGCCATCCACAGCACGAAAATATATGATCCTGACAACAGTTTCAAACACGGCAAAAAATATGGAAAGGGTTCATTATTCATCTACACTCCACATGGTATGTGGTATATAATCAACAATAGTGGCTCATACTCGGACAAGTCTAAAAATAATGTTCAAACTCCGGAAGGAGGATGTGTCGGCTACAGGTTAATGTATGATGATAATGTTGATACTCTTATACGTATCGTATCGGAAGAAAACGAGTATAGTGGAGAGAAATTATACTAAAAAATGTATTTCAAAAAAAGGTAAATGGGGAATGTTACTAGAAAACATTCAAGCAATTGCTTACAACATTAGAAATAAACTACTTCCTATTACTGTAAATGCCAGAGGAATTAAATCCAGAAGTAAATGTGTAATATAGGATACTGTAATATTCTTTGTTATCAGATAAATTATTGGCAGTATTGTTGATGCGATACCTATTGACACCAATAAAAATGCCAGGTTAAATCCATATGCCGGAATATGGAATAATGCAAACAACACTTGTGAAACTATAATACCACATAGTAAAGAGTTTTTTCTATTTGTTCTCTTATATGCAAATGCCATAACCAGTACTAATATAATGAATTTAAGTAACTCTTCACCCAGTATTTGAATAGTTGCTGCAATTGCAGTTATCAGATTATCTGAACTGACTGCATTATTAACTGGCATTGCAATTCCCAAAGCCAGTAAGGCTGAGGAAAATAGTATGCTTAGAGCCATGTAAAATATGATACCCAATGCAATTAATACAATATCACCTTTTTTGGGTAATCTGAAAATTGTTTCAAGATGTCCTTTTAGCGTGTATAATATTGGTAAGAGTGTTGATAATGTTATTATCAGTGCTTTGGGGATTATATATTGGCCTACTGGTATAAAATAGGGTGTACTAAAAGCTATTATTGCTCCTATGAGTAGTATTATAAGATTATTTCTTGTTAAACGTGGTTTTTTCCTATAGAAAGGTATGTCATATTCTGGATTTTCAAAAAAGAAAAAATCCTTATTAATCATTTTATCTCCTCTTTCTTTTAATTATTTATATGTTTGTTTGTTTTAATTAATTATTTTTGTACTTTTTTCATATGTTTTTTAGAATATAAATTTTAGTAACCTTTATATATTAAAAGAATAATAGTTAATATTACCAAAGGTAAATAAAAAATAAAATTAAATAAAAATAAAAAGGAGAGTCAAAAATCATGGTAATGGACATTACAAAATCAATATTAAGAAGTTTACTTGTTAACCAGGAAGTAGGAACAATAATATCAAGTAAAAAATTCAATAAATTACAAATATGGAAAGAGGAAGTGACACCTTATCTTGAAAAGCTTCAAAACATGGGATACATTGACAGTTATCGCAAGTCAATGGGAATAAAATTCAAAATACTAAAACCGATAAGTCTAAACACAATTTCCAATTTATAAAATAATTTTGACATATAATTACACCACTTAACCTCCACCCAACACACCTCTTTTTTAGAAATAAACTCAAAAACTAATAATAAGGAAAAACAGATTAATAACATTAAAGAAAAAAACCATAATAAGTGATAATTATGCTTGAACTACACGGTCTGTTAAACAGAATGCATAAGGATAGAGTCAAATTCAAACAAACATTCACGGAAGGTGAAGACCTGATAAAAGTACGTGATAGCCTAAATCAAAGAGCAATAACAATAAGAGAACTACTGCTGGAAGATCCTGAAAACAAAAACCTAAACTTTGAATTAAACTTCTGCCTATCAGAAGCCGAAAGACTGGAAGAGGAACTGGAACAATTCCAAAACAAATACGGAAGCATTGAAAAGAAAATAAACATACAGGAACAACTCATTGACTACGATATAAATGAACTAAAAACCTACATAGGCTTTTTGGAACAGCTCGAAGTAGACAAACAACTGGTAGAATCAATAAGAAATACTGTAAAATCATTGGATGAAAACATCACACTGCTCAATTACCTCAAAGAAAAATAACCCATAAACTCCACAACACATCTTTTAAAACAATCCACAACTATTTTTACACTCATTATTATAAATTAATTCCAACAATCATTAATACATACAATGGATATACAATAATACATGCAATACAAAGAAGAAAAAGAACAAACAATCATACTAAACAATATCATAAACATATTGGAAAAGAATATGCAGACAAAGGAAAGCTTCGAAAACAACGTAAACCTCTATGGAATAATAAACTACTCCAGAATCCAATACTTTCCAAGAGTATCAAACCACATAACAGGAAACAAGAATTACGAAGACATATTCTTCAACTATACAAGTGCTGAATCAATGATACTGGATCTGTTCATGGTAATAGAATCACAACTCATACAGAAACTGGAAACAACAAAAGAACAAAGAGAAAACACTGAAAAACTGGTGCAGTTTTCACTAGAACTACTGAAAATACTGAAAAAAATACTAAACACAAAATACCTGCAACTGACACAAAAAATAGAAACAAACGAATACGATACATTAAATAACAGGTATACAAAAGAATTAAACGATGCCCAAAACAAATTCTACACCCTAGTATACGATGAAAAAATCGACTTCAGAGTAAAATAATCATGATATACACAATAAAATTAGACTAATTTTTAAGCTTCCAACAAACAATAAAATACAAACATAATAGGAAGCTTTGAAAATATGACTAAAAAAGAAAAAATAACAATAAAAATAAACAAACACATAAAAGACAAACTAGACAAATACCAGAAATTCGGATACAACAGAAACGAAATCATAACAATGGGAATAATACTCTTGGAAGACTCAAAAAACTTTGAACTACTACTCAAAAGACACCAAGAGGAAAAAGAAACAATAAAAGAAATAATCGAACTAAAAAAATCAATAAACCAACTAAACAAGAAACTCTGTGACCAAAAATACAAAAACAAATACCAAAAACTGGACTATCTCATAAACTGGATATATGAAAACGAATTTGCAATACGTGAACAATTGCTAACACTACACGGATGTGAACTTGAACCATTGACAATAGAATACTTCTATGAAAAATCAGAACTGACAGGAATACCCGTTGAAGAAATCATAAGAGAAATAATAGAAAGATATACACTCGAATATCTCAAAGACATAAATGTAAGAACAGAAGACTTTAAAATATTGTAAAGAAGATGAGTATTAGAAGATATACTCAACAAACAATTAATCAATAGTTAAATGCATATCAGACAAGAAAATGTTGATGGTAATATTAATTTCCTCAACCACCTCTTTTTTACCAGCACCATCAAAAATCATAACGTTATGCATATTCTTCACATACAACTCCTTAAGCTTTCGGGGATTAGTTTTAATATAAGCCTCATGAACAACATTCTTACTTCTTCCCTGCAAAGCGTCAACATATTCGGCAGGAACACCCAAATTTGAAGCATGAAACTTACGCAACACATGACTTCTAAAAAACCTGTAATAACCCTTCTTACCCCAATTCATATCATCATTAATCCTCTGGAATTTAGCCGTTAAAAATGAACTGCTAAATGGAAACAATTTATCATCCAAAGACAATTCATCTCTTGATCTTAAATATTTAATAATGTAATAAGAAGCTTCACCAGAACAAAAGGTAAAATAATACTTATCCGTCTTAATTCTTTTTAAATATATGGTAGGAACAATATCATCCCTATTTTTAAGTTCATTTATAATAGATTCCAAATTACTGCCCATATAATATTCACTACAACCTTTAATAAAATCACCAACAGTCAATGATAAAGTTTCTGCCTTGGATGTTCCTGAAGAAGACATAAACAGAATCAAAGCCTTAAAATCCAAAGTAACCTTATTCAAAACCAAAGCCAGATCTTCCTTAGTTGGCAAATCATAATAATTCAACTGATAACTTGCATCATATTTAAGATTAGGCAAGACCGGTATTTCAATATCAAAATGCTTATAAAAAGTTTTAACCTTACTGAAATAAGTTTTAATCGTATTCTGAGACATTTGCTTTTTAACAAGAAAACTTCTGAAATCCAACAAGCGTTTCTTTATCCTTCGCCTGCTATGATTAAAATAATGTTCCTCATCAAACAACGCTTCCTTCACCAAATCATCCAAAGACAATTCATGAAATTCAGAGTACAGATTCAAAGATATCCTATACCCATCAACCGTACTTTTTCTAAGATTTCTATCTTCTACAAATTGCTTAAAATAATAATTATACATATAGAAAAATTAGACTTGAAA
>MVAA01000088.1:2123-6777 GCA_003266105.1 Methanosphaera sp. rholeuAM6 | reverse complement strand
TGGTAGACGAAATAGGACAAAGCAGCAACATCAAAAGCAAAACAACCAAGAAAAACGTACAATCAGCAATCGAAGTAATCATCCAAAGACTAAAACTCTTCCCAACACCACCACCAAAAGGACTGGTAATGTTCGTAGGAATGATACCAAGAGGAGGACCAGGAACCGAAAAAATGGAAACATACGTATTCGAACCACCAGAAACCGTACAAACATACATATACCACTGCGACAGCCAATTCTTCATAGAACCACTAAAACAAATCATAGAATACAAGGAAGTATACGGAGCAGTAGTGCTCGACAGAAAAGAAGCAACAATAGCAACCGTAAGAGGAAAAAGAATAGACATAGTAAAAACACTAACCAGCGGAGTACCCGGAAAACACAAGGCAGGAGGACAATCACAAAGAAGATTCGACAGAGTAATCGAACTGGCCGCACACGAATTCCTAAAAAGAATAGGAAGATACGTGGACGAAGCATACCTCCCACTCAAAGACGAACTCAAAGGAGTACTAATCGGAGGACCAGGACACACAAAAAACGACTTCGTAGAAGGAGACTACCTGCACTATGAAATAAAAGACAAAATAATCAACATAGTAGACACATCATACACAGGAGACTTCGGAATCAGAGAAGTACTGGACGAATCCGCAGACACGCTAGAAGAAATGGACATAATGAAAGAAAAGAAATACATGCGAAAATTCCTAACAGGACTAATATCAGAAAGCGGACTATCATCCTACGGAGAAAACGAAGTAAGACAAAACCTGCAAATGGGAGCAGTAGAAACATTACTCATATCAGAAAACCTCAAAACAAACAGACAAACATACCAATGTCCAGCATGCCAGACACTAGACGTGATAACAACAAAACAACACCAAAAAGCACCAGAAAAACAATGCCCCAAATGTGGAGAACTAATGAAAATAATAAAAACAGAAGAAACTGCAGAAGAACTAATAGGACTGGCAGAAGAAGTGAACTCAGCAGTAGAAGTCATATCCATAGAAACTGAGGAAGGAACACAACTAGACAAAGCATTCGGTGGAATTGCTGCATTACTCCGATACAAAGTAAAATAAACGCTAACCCCCACACAATACTCTTTTTTTGAAAAAAATTACTACAAAAATAGTTTTTAAAAAGTAAAAAAAGGTGATAACTAGTATATCACCTTTTTAAACACTCATAATAATGAGTCTTAATGGACTGTACAAAGTACTTCTTTAACCTATAACAATTTTTTAATGCAATTATAGGAAAAGCAATCCCCCTCATCCCAAAGGTTTGAAAGAAAGACCGGCCCCCCTTTCCACTGATCTACAAGTCTTGTACTGTATTATAAAATACTTCAATGCATTCAACAAAGCAAACCCCCGTGTACTCCAGGTTATGATTTGAAAGGTTTACTCCTTTTACATGGGTTAACGAATCGTGTGGTCATCTAAAAGATGTTCAATGAATATATAAATATTACAAAGCTATCCCCCGTCCACCATAGGTTCATCTTTACAAATAATTATATGTAGCCCATAGTATATAAATGTTATGATAAAATAATAAAAAAGTAATACTGTTGATAATACTTTAATGAAAAAATGATAGAAAATGTAATAACATTTAAGGAATAATTAAAAGTACAATAATGATTATAACTGTTTTATCAAATATACAATAAAATTAATCAAATATACTACCTGAAATAACATTATAAAAATAAATGTTGTATCTTTCTTGGAGTTCAATAATTACTAACGTTAACACAATTAAAATGATTAAAATGTTACGTTAAAATAAATTAGCGCCGAGAATGGGATTCGAACCCATGCGGACGTCGGTCCACCGGATCTCAAGTCCGGCGCATTACCTGGCTTTGCTATCTCGGCAGCTACAATAAAAAAAATAAATACTATAAATCTATTACTATCTCTGATAGTAATAACATATATAGTTTTCTAATAAGTTTATGCTTTAAGTTCTATTTCAATACTTACATTGTCTGGAACGTTGACTTTCATTACTTGTCTCATTGCACGTTCATCTGCTTCAATGCCAACAAGACGTTTATGAATTCTTAATTCCCATTTTTCCCATGTTGCTTTACCTTCACCATCAGGACTTTTTCTTGTTGGTACAACTAATTTTTTTGTAGGTAAAGGAATAGGACCTGATAAATCGACACCAGTTCTTTCTGCTATCTTTTTGAGTTGATTACAAACATCAGCAATTTTCTCTGGGTCTGTTCCTGTTAATTTTATTCTAGCTTTGTTCATTAAAAATCTCCCTATAAATAATCTAAACCGACCACTATTATGATAATATTCAAATATCACATGTCTTAGAATAATATGATTATAATAATGTTATATAAAATTAGTTATCATGGGTCGATAAAAAAAATTATAAGTAAAGGTTAATTTACTTATTTTGCAACGGTGATGTCGATACACATACCTGCTGCTACGGTTTGACCCATATCACGGATAGCGAATCTTCCCATGTGAGGGATTTCTTTAATTTTTTCGATTACCATAGGTTTTGTAGGTTTAATGGTAACTAAAGCTGCATCCCCTGTTTTAAGGAAGTCAGGGTTTTCTTCTTTAGGTTGACCAGTTGCTGGATCTAATTTAACATCTAATGATAAGAAAGTACATGCAACTTGTGATGTGTGTGCGTGGAATACAGGTGTGTAACCAACTGTGATAACACCAGGGTGTTGTAATACTACAATTTGTGCTTTGAATTCTTTTGCTACACTAGGTGGGTTTTTGGTTGTTCCTGCTACGTCTCCACGTTTAATATCGTTTTTACCTACACCTCTTACGTTGAATCCAACGTTATCTCCAGGTTCAGCTTTGTCTAATACTTCGTGGTGCATTTCGATAGATTTTACTTCTCCAGTTACTCCTGCTGGTTCGAATGCAATTTGTTCTGCTGTGTTTAATACACCAGTTTCGATTCTTCCTACAGGTACTGTTCCTACACCGGTAATGGAGTATACGTCTTGGATTGGTAATCTTAAAGGTAAGTCGATTGGTTTATCTGGTTCTTTTAGGTTGTCTAATTCTTGTACTAAGGTGTTGCCTTTGTACCAGGATGTGTTGGATGATTTTTCTGTAATGTTGTCTCCTTCAAATGCTGATAATGGGATGAAAGGTACTTCTGCAGGGTTAAATCCAACTGTTTTAATTAGGTTACCTAAGTCTTCTTTAAGTTCGTTGTATTTGTCTTCAGAGTAGTCAACTAAGTCCATTTTGTTGATTGCAATGATTAATTGGTTGATACCTAAAGTTCTTGATAAGAAGATGTGTTCTTTTGTTTGTGGCATGATACCGTCGTTTGCTGCTACTACTAATACAGCTGCNNCCGGTAATCATGTTTTTAACGAAGTCACGGTGACCTGGACAGTCTACTACTGTGTATTCGTATTTTTGTGTTTCGAATTTTTCGTGAGCGAGGTCAATTGTTACCCCTCTTTCTCTTTCTTCTCCGAGTTTGTCCATAACAAATCTGAATTTGTCTTCTCCTTCATCTAATTGCTGTTCTGCAATTGCACCTGATAATAATAAAAGGTGTCCTACTAATGTTGATTTTCCGTGGTCTACGTGACCAATAAATGCTAAGTTCATGTGAGTTTTATCTTTTGCCATTATATTTCCTCCATATAATAAAACATGTATTTGAATATAATCTATAAATCAAGTACTATTCTTTTGTTAAATAGTGTGATTTATAAGTGTTAGCAAGCCGATTGCTAGATTTATTTATCTAGAGTGCGTCCTCTAACATTGTAATAAAGAAATATATTGTACTAATTAAAGTACTACAAAGAAATATAACAGGGAATAGTTATATTCCCTTGTAATTAATATAATTTCTTTTTTATTATCTTTATTTACATTAACAATAATCTTAATTTCCATTTGAAATTATATAATCATTGTATTATAGTAATTAAAGTATATATTTTTTATACCTTATATACTTTAAGGTAAGTGTTTTAAAAGGAAGTATACTTGAAAGAGTATACTTATCCTAAGTAGTGATCAGGTCCGTATGGTTCAGGACTTAATCCTTTTCTTTCACGTATTTCTTTTACGATAGGATTTTGTAATTCTCTTGGAATTCTTTCAAATCCTGAGTTTTCTGTTGACCAGATACATCGTCCTTCAGCAGCAGAACGAATGTCTCCTGCAAATCCGAACATTTCAGCTACAGGTACTTTTGATTCGATTGTAGACATGTCTCTTTCCTGACCCATTTCCACAATTTGTCCTCTTCTGTTTTGTACTTCACGAGTTGCTGCACCCATGTAATCTTGAGGTACGCTTATGTATACTTTCTGCATTGGTTCCATTAATGTTGGCTGTGCTAACATCATAGCTCCGTATATTGCTTTTCTGATAGCTGGTAAAATCTGTGCAGGTCCTCTGTGTACTGCGTCTTCGTGAAGTTTTGCATCCATAAGATTAACTCTTACTCCCATAGCTTTTTCGTTTGCTAATGGTCCGCTATCAAGAGCTGATTCAAATCCTTCCAGGAGTAATTCTTTGATTTCTGCTAAGTATTGGATACCACGAGTTTGGTTTACAAAGATACAGTTTTTGTATACGTCCCATACACGTTTTGCTTCATCTTT
>MVAA01000088.1:0-2102 GCA_003266105.1 Methanosphaera sp. rholeuAM6 | reverse complement strand
ATGTAGAATCTGTTGTGTTTGTTAGGTGATTTACCTTCAACATTTGTTGCCGTACCGGCAATGGTTTCCCTGTATACTACAATAGGTTCTGAGGTTTCTACTTCGACACCTTTTTCATTGATTCTGTAAATCATTACTTCCAGGTGTAGTTCACCCATACCTGCTAAGAGGTGTTCACCGGTTTCTTCGTTAATTTCTACTCTGATAGTTGGGTCTTCTTTACTTACCTGTCTTAATACTTCGATAAGTTTTGGTAAGTCTTTTGTGTTTTTAGCTTCTACTGCTACTGTTACTACAGGTTCGGATATGTGTTCTAAGCTTTCGAACGGTGCAATGTTATGGCCTGCATCTGTGATGGTTTCCCCTGCAACTGCCCCTCTTGCTCCGGTAATTGCTACGATGTTACCTGCAGGTACTGCGTCGGTGTTAATTCTTTCTGGTCCCATATATACTCCTACTTGTTGGGTTCTTGCTTTGCTCATTGAACCTACGAAGAATATTTCTGAACCTTTTTCTATGGATCCACCGTATACACGTCCTGTTGCGATTTCACCTGCGTGTTTGTCTATACTTACGTCTGTTACCATTACTGCTAATGGACTTGTTGAATCTGTACTTATCATACCTTGTCCTTCAACACTTTCAATATCTCCTGACCATACTTTTGGAATTCTGTATTGTTGTGCTACTTTTGGACTTGGTAAGTGTTCCACTACCATACCGAGGATAACTTCTTCGATTTTGATTTTTTGTGCTAATTCTTTTTGGTTGTCTTCATTACAGTATGCGATGATGTCTTTGAAAGTGATTCCGGTTTTTTGCATGTGTGGTACGTTGATACCCCAGTTGTGGTATGCTGAACCGAATGCTACGGAACCGTCCATGATATCTACTTTCCAGTCGTCTTTGAATTGTTCTGGAGCCATGTTTTTGATGAGTTTGTTGACTCCTGCAATGATTTTAAGGAATCTGTTTTGTAATTCTGCGTCATCAAGTTTTAATTCGTTGATGAGTCTGTCTACTTTGTTGATGAAAAGTACTGGTTTTACGTTTTCTTTTAATGCCTGTCTGAGTACTGTTTCTGTTTGAGGCATAATTCCTTCTACTGCACATACAACTACTNNACTGCTCTCATTGCACGGGTTACGTCTCCACCAAAGTCTACGTGTCCTGGAGTATCGATGAGGTTGATTAGATATTCTTTATCTTCATATGGGTGTACCATTGATACGTTTGCTGCATCGATGGTGATACCTCTTTCCTGTTCCTGTTCATCGAAATCTAAGAGTCTCTGGTCTCCGGCTAATTCTGCGGAGATCATTCCAGCACCTGCAAGGAGGTTGTCTGATAATGTTGTTTTACCGTGGTCAATGTGTGCTACGATACCTATGTTTCTGATGTAATCAGGTTCGTACATTAATTCTTTAATTTTACCTACCATTTGATCTCGTCGACTCAAATAAATCACCTAAGTTGTTATAATTATTATTTTTATTTTTTAATGTGTTTTTTATTTTTTATTATTTTGAAATATTCTTTTGAAAAAAGATTTAAGAAGATTTTAGCAGTAAAATCTAGTGTGCTGATCTTGCTACTCTTTCTTTTTCTTCTTTTTTCTGCAGTGCATAACTTCTGGAATCTTCGTCAGCTGCTAATAATATTTCATCTGCTAAGCATTGTGCTACAGATTTTGTGTTTTTGAATGCTGATTGCATTGCTCCCTGTGTTAAAAATCCTAATGATAGATCCACTCTTCTTTGTGGTGCAATGTCTACAGCTATTTGATAACCGATTCCACCGTATTTGATACGTGTGGTTTCTTCTCTAGGTGCTGTGTTTTCTACAGCTTTGACTAAAACTTGTACAGGGTTTTCGTTGGTTTTTTTGTTGATGATTTCTAAAGCGTTTTCTACTATTGAGTATGCTTTGTTCTTTTTACCACTGTTTCTTTCAGTTCTCATTATTTTGTTCATGAGTCTTTCTACGATTGATACTTTAGATTTTGCAAATTGTCTTTTTACGTGACGTCCCATTGTGTGTGGTACTACAATTTCATCTAAGCATACGTAGTTTTGTAATCCCATATCTTCTACTGTAACTTC
>MVAA01000104.1:58397-65075 GCA_003266105.1 Methanosphaera sp. rholeuAM6 | reverse complement strand
AAAAAATCATTATGTCAAGTACTCTTAGTTTAAATTTTTTTCTCTGATGAAATAATTTACATATTTGAATAAATTCAAGCATAATTTATTGTATGTGAGAAATATTGAAAAAATCTTTTGAAAAAGATAATTAATATCCTAAACCATATATTATAACAATATAATATTAAGAAAAAATAGTAAGAAAAAATTATTGATTAATTGTAATAGGATGTGAAATCTATGTCATCATATAATATGGGTGCATCAACAAAACCCGGTTATGATATCGCTAATAAAAGTAGAGAAATAATTAAATCATTAATAGATGATGAGACAAAAGACTTGACTTATGAAGAGAAGGATATTGTTGAACGTGTTGTTCATTCAACAGCAGATCCGGAATATGCAAAGTTAGTGAAAATATCACCTACATTTGTTGAAACCGCATTAAACTGTTTTGATAATAAGGAAGATATATTGACTGACATTAATATGGTTAAATCAGGTATTACCCGTTATGATGGGGAAGTAATGTGTTACATCAGGGATGAAAGAGCAATTAAATTAGCTAAAAAAGAAGAAATTACCCGATCAGCAGCAGCTATGAGAATTGCCGCTGAAGATGGTTTTAAAGGAGTAGTTGCTATTGGAAATGCACCTACTGCATTATTTGAGGTAATGAGATTAGTTGAAGAAGGTCAAATGGATGCACGAGCTGTTGCCGGTGTCCCTGTAGGATTTGTTGGTGCTGCAGATTCCAAAGAGGCACTGTCACAAACAGATATTCCTTATGTCATTACAACCGGACCAAAAGGTGGAACACCTATAGCTGTAGCTATAATTAATTCACTGTTAAATATTAGAAAAAAATAATTGAAGGAGCATAACACATTGAATTTTGATAAATCTAAAGAATTATATGAAGACTCAGTAAATTATCTTCCAGGAGGAGTAGATTCACCTATCAGAGCTTTTAAACCATATCCTTTCTTTGTTGAAAAAGCAAAAGGTTCTAAAATTTTCGATGTTGATGGAAATGAATTTATAGATTACTGTCTTGGATATGGTCCTATAATTTATGGACATGCAAACGAATCAATAGTTGAAGAATCAAGAAAACAGTTGGAATTGGGAACAGCATATGGTGTACCCTCCGAGAAAGAAATTATACTTGCAAAAGAGGTTATTGACAGAGTTCCTTGTGCTGAAATGGTTCGTTTTTGTAATTCCGGAACTGAAGCAACAATGAGTGCTATCAGATTAGCCAGAGGTGTTACCGGTAAAAATAAAATCATTAAATTTGAGGGAGCCTATCATGGAGCACATGATGCTGTACTGGTTAAATCTGGTTCTGGAATGGCTGGTAAACCTGATTCACCTGGAGTTCCTGAAGATGCAACCAAAAACACTATATTAGTACCTTTTAATGATGAAGAAGCTGTTACCAAAATAATTAATGATAACAAGGATGATGTTGCATGTATTATAATTGAACCTATTATGGGTAATATTGGCTGTGTTCCTCCACGGGACGGATATCTTAAGTTTTTAAGAGAAATTACCGCTGAAAACAATATTCTGTTAATATTTGACGAAGTCATTACAGGTTTCAGGTTAAGTAAAGGTGGAGCCCAACAGCATTATCATGTCACACCAGACCTTGTTACATTCGGTAAAATTTTAGGTGGAGGATTCCCTATTGGTGCTATTGCAGGTAAAAGAGAATATATCGAACAGTTTGCTCCTAGCGGTTCCATTTATCAGGCAGGTACTTTTAGTGGTAATCCGGTATCCATTAACGGTGGTATTGCAGGTCTTAAATTATTGACTGATAAATTCTATAATGATCTTCATGATAAAGGGGAATATCTTAGAAATGGTATGAGTGACATTTTAACCGATTTAAAATTGGATTTCCAGATTAATGGTGTTGAATCCATGACACAAGTTTACTTTACTGATAATGAGGTTTATGATTATGACACTGCCAAACTATCAGACAGTAAGGGCTTTTTAAAGTATTTCCATACTTTACTTGACAATGGCGTCTTCATTGCACCTAGCCAATTCGAATGTTGTTTCCTATCCGGTCAACATTCCACGGAAGATCTTGATAAAACTTTAGAAGCAATGGAAATAGCATTTAAAGAATTATAACCTCCCTTCTTCGTTCTTTTTTTAATTACAAACGTATTGATTATTTAAATAGCTTGATATATATGAAATATTTTCAGTTTCTTTATGCTTAGAAAATTTTTAATAATAATAAAAAGAGAAAATTATATACTATAAAATATTGAAGAAATAGGTAAAAACTATGAAAATTGCAATTGGTCTAGGAGAAAATAAAAACGTTCTTAAAGCAATTGAACAGTTTCCCTTTGAAATTGAAATAGCAAGGACAAACAAGGAATTACTTGATTTCTTAAACAATCCAGAAATAGATGGAGTTATACGAGGTTCTCTTGAATCGAATATAATAATGGATTTGAAAAAACAGTACCCTAACCTATTCAGAGCTTCATTATTGGAAAAAGATGGAAACAAATTCTTGTTGGCACCTGTCGGAATAGATGAAGGGGATTCCATAGAATCAAAAATCATGATAATCGAAAAGTGTGCTGAAGCAATAAAATTTATGGATGAAGAACCAAAAATAGCTCTTATATCCGGTGGAAGAAAAAACGATAAGGGAAGAAGTAAGAAAATAGACCAAAGCATTGCCGATTGCGAAACAATAGTTAAAAAACTGAAGAACAGATACAACATTAAACATTACTACATTCTAATTGAAGAAGCTGTTAAAGACCATGCCAATATTATTATTGCTCCTGATGGAATAACAGGCAACATTATATTCAGAAGCATGGTGTTGGTAGCGGGAGTAAAAAGCAACGGTGCATTAACACTTAATCAGCCTACCTTGTTTATTGATACCTCACGTTCACAAAGTACTCAAGGTTATATCAACTCCATAAACTTAATTAAAAGAATGATAGAAAAAACAGAATAAAAAGAGGACGCAAAAATGATATTACTACAACCATTATATACCATTTATGAATGGTATATTTCAAGAAATCTGGAAAAAGACAAGATGCCTAGACATGTGGCAATAATCATGGACGGCAATAGACGTTATTCCAAATTACAGGGAAACATGAATGCCATTGAAGGTCATAAGAGAGGAGTCGACACGTTGGAAAATGTATTGGAATGGTGTATTGATCTTGGTATAGATATAGTTACTGTATATGCGTTCTCTACAGAAAACTTTAAACGTTCCGAAGAAGAAGTACGAGATTTAATGCAGTTGTTCGTCGATAGTTTCCTTAGCATCAGCACAAATAAAAAGATTCATAAAAATGAAGTAAAATTAAAAGCGGTGGGCAGATTGGATTTATTCCCTGAGGATGTGAGGGATGCAATTAAAGATGCTGAACAGTCTACTGAAAAATATGATAAACGCTTGATAAATATTGCGATGGGTTATGACGGAAGAGTGGAAATAGTTGATGCATTTAAGAAAATTGCTGTTAAGGTTAAAAATGGTGAAGTGGAACCGGATGATATTGATGAAGAAATGATTAATGAAAACCTGTATACTGCCGGTTTAGAGGACCCTAACCTTGTAATACGTACAAGTGGAGAAGAAAGATTAAGCGGATTCCTATTATGGCAATCATCATATTCAGAGTTATACTTTACGGACAGCTTATGGCCTGAATTAAGAAAGGTTGATTTTTTACGCGCAATCAGATCATATACCCAAAGACAGAGAAGATTTGGTAAATAAAAAGAGGAGAATATAATGATAGATTCACATTGTCATTTGAATTTTGTAGAATTTGACAAAACAAGAGACAGTATAATTGAAGAAACCAGGAAAGAATTTAAGTATGTTGTTGATTCTGGTGCAAGCATAGAAAGCAATTCAAAATCATTAGAACTTAAGAAAAAATATGATGGCTTTCTGAAGACAACAATGGGTTATCATCCAGTATATGCCGGTAGAAATGATGAAGAAACTTCCAACAGAACTGTTCAACAGATAATTGACAATATTGATGATATTGAGGCAATAGGGGAAATAGGTTTAGATTTTTCTGAAGATAGGCCTGAAGATGAACTTAAAAGACAGCACAATAGATTTCATAGATTGTTGGAAGTTGCATCGGAATATGATAAACCGATTGTGTTGCATGTAAGAGATGCTGAAAAGCATGCTTTGGATATTGTTAAGAAGTATCCTGGAATACCTGATGTAATATTTCATTGTTTTAGTGGAACCAAGACCACTGCTGTTGAAGCTGTTGACTGTGGATATTATGTTTCTTTTGCTACCAATGCTCTTTTTTCAAAGAAACATAAGAAGAACATTAAAGCCGTTCCATTGGAGAACATGTTAACTGAAACCGATAGCCCTTATTTATCCCCGGTTAAGGGTGAGCCTAATGAGCCTCTTAACATTAAGATGACTATTGAACGTATTGAAAGAACAAAGAAAATCAGCTTTGAAGAAATTGAGAAAGAAACTGAAAAAAATGCTATTCGCGTTTACAATTTATGAGTGTGGCAGTTATGATTCAAGAGGAAATGTTGAAATTATATGTTGAAAAAAGAAAAGAGTATGAAACCAAAATCAAAGGAAACTTAAGGGATATTGAAGATTCCGTTAAAGATTTGGCACAGGTAGGGGATTATTTTAGTGTCAAAAATGATGATATTCTAATAACAATTAAAGCTATTGAAATGGATAATGAAATGCATATTGCCGTATCTACCGACCTTGATAAGCGTGAAATACCTTTTAGTCAGTTAACATTAACCGAACATCCTGATTTAATTTTATGGATTATAGAGAATGATTTGCTGATTCGTGAAGGTTTTAAGGAAGTTCTTATTAATGCCGTCAGAAATGGTGAAAATATCATTAATACTTTAAAGGCTTTGAAAGTAAATTATGAGTAGGTATTCATTATGAAACCTTTTGTACATCTTAATTGTGCCATGACTGTTGATGGAAAAATTGCAACACAGAACAGTTGCTTACAGATTTCAGGAAAGGATGATCTGATTAGAGTTCATAAACTGCGCTTGAAATATGATGCGATTATGGTTGGCATTAATACTGTTATTGTTGATGATCCCCGTTTAACTGTTCATAAGATCAATGCGGACAAATGCAGCAATCCTGTACGTATTGTAATTGACAGTAATGCTCGAATTCCACTTGATTCCCGTGTATTGAACGATGAAGCAGAGACTGTTTTGGTTGTATCCGAAAATGCACCTGAAGATAAAATTACTTTACTTGAAGATAAATGTTCCGTCATTGTTTGTGGTGAAAGTAGGGTTAACCTGAAGGATGCCATGAATAAAATCTACGATATGGGTATCAGATCCATTTTATTGGAGGGTGGTTCTACTTTAAACTTCTCCATGTTTAAGGATAAATTAATCGACAGGGTAACGGTATGTATCGGTTCTAAAATATTAGGGGGTACTAATTCAAAGACTTTTGTTGATGGAGATGGCTTTGATAAGGATAATTGTATACAGTTAAAATTAGAAAATATTGAAAAAATAGATGATGATGTTGTATTAACATACAACGTTGTTTATTAACTTTTATAGTAATCCATGTTTTTTAAGTATTTTTTCAGGATTATCTTTTAATACTTTAGGTATTTCTGATTCCGGAATTTCGGCACCTTTTGCTATTCTTTCTGCTAATTCATAGTTAATTAAATCTCCTGGTGCATGCGTGTCCGTATCCAATACTAGATTTGCCCCATATTCCAGTCCTAGTTTTGCTACGTGACCATTTCCTAGACAATGTCCTCCACGTGCACTGATTTCCAATGATACGTCATTGTCTACTGCAATTTGCACTTCTTCTTCCGTAATTAATCCGGGATGTCCTATAATATCCACTTCTGGACATTCGGCTGACATTCTGTTAGTTCCAGGTTTTACCGGTTCTACGATTGTTTCACCGTGAACAACAATTATTTCTGCACCAAATTTTCTTGCCTTATTTGCCAATTTGTCAATTACTTCGATGGGCACATGTGTTATTTCTACTCCCGGAATAACATTTATATCCCAGTTGTCCCTTATGTCATTTACTGCTTCTGAAATTTGTGATGCTATCTGAATGTTTGATGCGTCAACATGATCTGTTATTGCTATTGCTTTATGACCTAACACATCTGCACGTCTTACAAGTTCTGATGGCAATAATTCCCCGTCACTAAATATGCTGTGGGTGTGTAAGTCTATTCTTAAATTTTCAGACATTAGAAATATACTCCTTTATTTATTAAATTATTATTAATTAATATTTATGAAATGAAAAATATAAATAATTATATGATTGGTAAGTTAAGTGTTTTTGTACCTGCACATATAACTGGTTTTTTTGAGATAATACCTAATGATAATCCTGTTTTAAAGGGTTCTAAAGGTGCAGGTATTGCATTGGATGAAGGTGTGGTTACTGAAACCATTGTCAAAGAGGGTAGTGGAAATCTTTTTGTAACTGTTAATGGTAAAGAGGAGTTATTGAATACCATTAGCGGTAGTGCTGTCAATATTATTAAAAAACGTTACAATCTTGATTTAGACAATTTTGATATTTTCATTTATCATGAAACTGTTTTACCTATTAGTGCAGGTTTTGGTACAAGTGCC
>MVAA01000104.1:57095-58386 GCA_003266105.1 Methanosphaera sp. rholeuAM6 | reverse complement strand
GGAATCAAGTGGTCTTGGAGATGTAATCTCCGAAATGTATGGTGGTTGTGTTATAAGAATTAAAGAGGGTTCACCTGTTAATGCTAAAATTGATAAAATTCCTATCACGAAACCTATATATGTTATAACAAAAACGTTAAGTTCATTAAACACTAGTGATATAATTGAAAATCCCACTTACCAAAAAAGAATTAATGATAGTGGACATAAGTTGCTTGAAGAAATATTGAAAAATTCTAGTATAGAAAATTTCATTAAATTATCCAGAAAATTTTCAGAAGATGCAAAACTAATTAGTCCTGAATTATATGAAATATTGAACATAATGGATGAGGAATGTATTGGTTCTTCAATGGCAATGTTGGGAAACACTGCATTTGGTCTTTCATATACCCCAGACACTAGCATAGAGAATACTATAATTACGAAAATAAACAATACTGGAATAAAATATAAAAAACAGTAAAAAAAATAGGATAAAATGAAGATTATACCTTTTTAACATCTTCAACAGTATATACTATACCTTTATCTTCTAATTTGGAGATTATTCTATTAGTCATTTTTCCTACAGAGAACACTAAAACTCTTAAACCTTTTTCAGCTGCACTAGCTGTTGCAGATGCTGTTGCAAACTCAAAATCAGGATAAACATTTAAATGATTGGTAATAGCTCTTGCACTTGTTCCCAAAACACCAATCCTATCAAATTCTTGTGAATAGATTTCATGAATTTTATCCATATCACATACTCTTGAACCACCTTCAGATATTGGCGGAATTTTTACGATAACTACATCTTTAGGAACTAAATCTATTTCTCCACCTAAGTTAATTAAAGTTACATCTTCTCCTTCTAAAGCATCACTAAATACTTCAGCATATGCCCCTGATTTATCTTCAGTATCTGCATATAATATACCATCATCCATATTTAACCATACCTGTTCACCCTGATGTAAATCTTCAGCAGCAATTGCAGGCCAAATGGATTTATAACCGTTCATAGTATTTAATACCATGTCAGAATATGCTTTAAGATTAATTGCTTCTGTTTTAACCTTATCAATACCATATTTTGTGATTTTGTATCTGAAATTAGAACTTCCTGTTTCTACATATCCTTCTTTGACTAATGTTTTAATATTTTCAGAAACTGCCTGTACTGTAATGCCCAATTCTTCAGCAATATCTTTTTGTTTAAGATGTGGTTCTTGTTGAGCTATTTTTGCTAATATTTGGAATTTTGTGAATTCTCCTTTATTTTTAAAAATCCTCATTTCATTGCTCC
>MVAA01000104.1:4889-57080 GCA_003266105.1 Methanosphaera sp. rholeuAM6 | reverse complement strand
ATTATGCAAATTTTATTGAGGATTAACCCAGTTTAACAGAACTATTTAAAAGATTAATGAATTGTTCAATGTTATCTTCAGGAATATATGCTCCACAGGCTACACTGTGACCTCCACCAGAACCGCCACATTTTTTAGATATTTCCCTTACCAAATTTCCGTAATGCAGTCCATCATAAGCCAATAGTTTAGAACATCTGAGAGAGACTTTATAACCTGCTTCATCCGAATCCATGGGTGTGTATCCAACTATAGGCTTTTGCCAGTCATAATTGTTTAATAACATTCCAGCTACCGTTCCAACAACACTGGATTTGATTCCCGTACCATCAAAGTATTGTATATTATCCAATATTTCAACAGAATTTGATTCCTGTATTCTGTTCAAGCTTTGAGCGAGGTATCTTCTATGATCCTTCGTCAACTGTTCTAATTCATCAGCAATTTCATACCTGTTACCTTTAATTACTTCCATGCCCAATTCATGTCTGCCGTTACGACCACAGGCATTTATAACTGTACTATACTCACTGGCATCTCTGAAATTAGTGTATTCTTCCTCAAAAGTAAATTCATAGGATTCTCCAGATATTAATTTCGGAACATGTTTTACATATCTATGAGGAACTTCCCTTGTCATCATCTTTAAGAGTTCATTGAACAATCTGCCTTTTTCATCCATAGACAAATCACATAAATATCGTACGGTTCCCAACTCATTCTTTATTGGAATATCAAGGTTTTCAAGAAAATGTATGCATTCGTTTCTGTTATTTGTTAAAGGAAGATGAATATCACCAAAGTAGGATAATGCAATAAATAACGGCCTTGTATGCCTGCCGTATAACAACAGGTCATTTTCATAATCCACACAACCCACTTCGGTAGCATCACTTAATATCTCTGTATTTAGACCTCTTAGTCTTCCAGTCATACTGTTTTGCATATCTCCCACTGCACTGAGTATTCCCATCCAACTTAGATCATAGAAATGAAAAACCTTTGCTAATAAATAGGATAATCCCCCACCGGAAATCGTGTATGAACCATCCAATCCATAATAGTTTGGATTTATTTCAATTAAATCACCATTTAATTGTGTTCCTAACTTTCTGATTGGCGGATGGTGATCAAGAACTATTAAAGAAGAATCTGAATTTTTACATAGGTTAGACATATCCTGTCCTGCACCTAAATCGGATATGATTGTTAAATCCGTATCAGTATCTAAACTTTCCACTTCATTAATCTCAACAAAGTTTACTGTGTGTTCTATTTCCAACTTGTCCAATATTGAAGACAATATACTGCCTGCAGTTATTCCATCACAGTCCGTATGTGAAAAAATAGTTACATCTTCCGCATCTAAAATTTTATCTTTAGCCTTGTTAAAGAGTAAATCCATATGATTTCTGGATTCTTCAAAATTATTGTCAACCGAACTCATAATAAGCCCCTATAAAAAATAAGAAAAAAAATTAATCAGAGATACGATTAATTTTGATTGTGTTTGCAATTTTACGTAATAACTCTAATTTGGTTGCATAGTCATGTGTTACAATAACCCGTCCTGATTTTTCCCACCATGAAGCAGGGAATGATTTGTTATGTTCTACTGTATATTGTAATTTTAGTTTTCTTAAAGCCTGGTTTATTTCACGAACCTTCGGTTCTTCAACTGATTCTTCCAATGATAATCTTCGTCCTTCTTTACGTGTATGTTCTGAATTAATATATACTGGCCAAACAATTGTTTCCATAGTTTTTCACCCATTTATATGTTTTCTAATAATATGTCAATCATGTCTTTAACTGTGTAACGTTTTGCTTCTATAGCAGGTATGTCATACTGTTTTAATGCAGTTCCGGTAATTGGACCTATTGAAGCTACAGTAACGGCAGTACGTAATTTATTTAAAAACTTATCAAATTCATCGGGTTGTTCGTCTTTAACAACATCCAATAAATTATGCACCGTCAATGGACTGGTGAATGTTATAATATCAATCTTATCTTCCAGTATATCATTCATTAAATTAATGATATGTGTTTTATCCTGTGGTATGCTGGAAGTGTATGCTTCTGCTACTGTAACATCTGCACCCAGAGCTTCCAATCCTTTAGGCAGAACATCCCTTGCACTTAATGTACGTGGTAATGCCACTTTCTTGTCTTTCAAATCTACTGAATTGAAAGATTCCAGTAATCCTTCAGCCGTAAAATTATCAGGTATTAAATCAGGAGTATTATTGTATTTCAATAATATTTCTTCGGTTTTTACTCCTATAACTGCAATTTTAATAGGTAATTTCTTTTTACCGTATATGCTGAAGAACGATTTTACTCCAGCAGGTGAAGTGAATATTATCCAATCATATTCCCCAATATTTTGAGTCACATACAGTAATTCCTTTGATTCGACTGTCTGCAGTTCTAATGTAGGAACTATTACTGGAATACCATTGTGCTGTCGGATTATGTTAGCTAAAGATTCGGATCTTTCAACAGGTCTTGTGATAACAACCTTTCTGTTATTAAAATCATTATTTGACATTATTCAATTTTGCTCCTTAATTCTTCACATTCTAAGTAAATGTTTACAACTTCTCCAATGATAACTAATGCCGGCGGTTTAATTGGTTTTTCTGTGATGTCTGCAAGTGTTCCTGTTATAATTTTCTGGTTAGGCAATGTACCGTTTTCAATTACAGCTACTGGAGTGTCTGGAGATTTATATTTTAATATTTTTGGAACGTATTTTTTAAGTAATCCCACACCCATGAATACTACTATTGTATCTGCAGTATAATCCCAGTTTACTTGTTTTTCTGTTTTCTGTGGATCTTCATGTCCTGTTACTAGTGTTAGGCTTGTTGCAATTGCACGGTGCGTTAATGGTAAACCGATTCCTGTAGCTGAACCTATTGCGGAGTTAATTCCTGAAACAAATTCGACATTTATTCCTTCTTTTAGAAGTGCTAATTCTTCTTCTCCTCCACGTCCAAAGATGAATGGGTCTCCACCTTTAAGTCGTACAACTTTTTCATGCTTTTTACCCTGTTCTATTAACAGTTGGTTTATTTCAGGTTGTTTTCTGTAGTGTTCTCCAGCTCTTTTTCCAACATATATTCTTTCTGCATCTTCCGGAGCATAGTCCAAGAGTACGTCATTAGCTAAACTGTCATATAATACTACATCTGCTTCTTTTAATATTTTTACTGCTTTGAGTGTGATTAAATCAGGATCTCCCGGTCCTGCACCAATCATGTATACTGTCATTTTAAATCATTCCTCGTTTATTTTTAGATTATAATAATATATATGATAATTATTATATTAAAACAATTGATTACTTAGTTTTATTATATTAAAATGTTAAAAATTTATGAAAAAAGAGTATGAAAAAATAGAGTTATGAAATTAGTCTAAAAAACTTTCAAAGAATTTTAAACCATCTTTAGAACGTAACAATTCTTCAACCGCTCTTTCTGGATGTGGCATTACAGCAACAACATTACCTTCATAATTACAGACACCTGTAATTGCATCCATAGAACCGTTAGGATTTCCATCCTCAAATGTTAGAACTATTTGATCGTTATCATATAATTGCTCTAAATTATCTGTGTAATAGCGTCCTTCTTTATGTGCTATTGGTAAATTTATTATTTCATTTTTGTCATATAGTTTTGTAAATGGTGTTCTTGTTGTGTTTACCTTGAGTTGTTTACTTTCACAGATAAATTTGGCATTTTCATTTTCGATAAATACTCCCGGAACCAAATCTATTTCCCCAAGTATTTGTGCACCGTTACATATTCCCAGAACAGGATTATTATGTTGAGCAAACTCTTTTATTGCATTAATAATTGGTGTGATACCGGCAATTGAACCTGCCCTTAAATAATCTCCGTATGAAAAACCACCAGGGATTATTACCACNNNCTATCACAGTTTGTACCAGGGAATCTAATAATACCTACGTTTACATCAGATACATCTGTCAATCTTATTCCCCACTAATATTGATTTCATAATCATGAATAACCGGGTTACATAATAGTTTTTGACACATTTCATCAACTTGTGCTAAAGCTGCTTCCTCATTTTCCGCATCTAATGTAAATTGTATTATGTTAATTGTCTTGGTATCTTTAACTTCATAATTAAGTAACGCTAATGCTTTTTCTATTGTTGATGCCTCAGGGTTTAACATCCCTTTTTTCAAACTGGTTTTTACTTCAACATTATAATTCATTTTAATCATTCCCATGTACGTTTATATTTGTTTAACATTCCATTTCTCTTTTTCTTCATCGGTCAATACAAGATTAACTACTTTAAGGTAAGCGTCAACTACTCCATCCTCACCTTTTCTGTATATGTCCTTATCAAAGTTTTCATAGGTCTTGGAATCCCATAATCGTGTAGTGTCCGGGCTGATTTCATCACCAAGTATGATGTTTCCTTCAGAATCCTTACCGAATTCCAATTTGAAATCAACCAGGATAATGCCTCTTTCAAGTAGGAAAGCTGATAGGACGTTGTTTATCTTCAGTGTGATTTCTCGGATTTCATCCAGTTGTTCCTGAGTAGCTATGCCTAATGCCTTGATAATACTGTCATTCAACATTGGATCATGATATTCATCATTTTTATAGTCAAACTGTATTATCGGAGGTTTCAATTCCGCATTTTCTTCGAATGGATATTTTTTTAGTAAACTTCCCGTTGCAATGTTTCTACAAATTACTTCTAACGGAATCATTTCAAGAGATTTTGTAAGCATTTCATCAGAAGACAATAATTTTATGTACTGTGTTGCAATACCGTTTTCTTCCAATACTTCAAATAGTTTTGCTGATATTAATACATTACAATATCCTTTTTGGCTTAAAGTATCTTTTTTAGCTCCGTCTCCTGCTGTTATATCATCTCTAAATTTTATGATTACTTCATTTTCATTTTCAGATTTGTAAATATCTTTAGCTTTACCTGCATAAAGTAGTTGTCTATTAACGTCACTCATTTTAAATTCCACTAAAATTTTTTGAAAGATATTTTTTTAAAAAAATAATATTGATATCTTCTTTTAATTACTATTATCTTTGTAAATGATAAGTATTATAATCTATGAATTAAATAATATATAACCATAATATAAAAGAAAAAATAAATGATTAGTGTTATATACTAATAATTTAGGTGATTAAATAATGTGTGGAATTGTTGGATGTATATTAGATAACGAAGTTGCACCTACTATAATAGAGTCAATAAAGAAATTAGAATACAGAGGATACGATTCAGTAGGTATAGCAACAGTTACAGACAAAATTAATGTTAAAAAAGGCAGTGGAAAAATAAAAGAAGTAGATGATGAGATACAATTAACAGAAATCGATGGAAACATTGGAATAGCACACGTAAGATGGGCAACACACGGAAACCCAACACGTGAAAACGCACACCCACATAACAGCTGTGATAACAAGGTAAGTGTAGTACACAACGGTATTATAGAAAATTACAAAGAATTAAAACAGGAACTGCAATTAGAAGGACATGTATTTAAATCAGAAACAGACACGGAAGTAATACCTCATTTAATAGAAAAGTACATGAAAGAAGGAAATAACCTACTCAAATCCACACAACTTACAATAAAAAAACTAGTAGGGTCATATGCACTAGCTGTAATCAGTACTGAAGAACCGGACAAAATAATAGGAGCAAGAAAGGAAAGTCCACTGATTGTAGGAGTAAGTGACAAAGGAAACTTCCTGGCATCAGATGTACCTGCAATACTTAACGAAACACGACAAGTAATATACCTTGAAGACAATGAAATCATACAACTTGAAAAAGATAAAGTTACCATAATGGACAACAATTTAAACCCAATAGAAAAGGAAATCACAACAATAGACTGGAACCCTGAAATGGCAGAAAAAGGTGGATATCCACACTTCATGCTAAAAGAGATAAACGAAGAGCCACAAGTAATAAGAGACACTCTCTCAGAATCACCAAAAATCAAAGAAATAGTATCCAAATTCAAAAATTTCAACAGAATATGTTTTGTAGCCTGTGGAACAAGCTACCATGCTTCACTTATCGGAGAATATCTCATAGAAACACAGCTACATATACCAACAGAAGTCATATTGGCAAGTGAATTTGAATACTTCCAAAACACTCTGGACAATCACACCCTCGTTATATTCATAACACAGTCCGGTGAAACAGCAGACACCATACAAGCACTAAAAACAGCCAAGAAAATATCTGAAACACTGGCAATTGTAAACGTGGTGGGAAGTACCATAACAAGGGAAGCACACCATGTTATTTACACAAGAGCCGGACCGGAAATAGGGGTGGCTGCAACAAAAACATATTTGAGCCAACTCATATGCATATACCTCCTCGTAGCTCACTTGAAAGAAGATGAAGAACTAATTCAAAAACTCTACTCAATACCTGAACTGGCCGAGGAATCAATTAAAAGAGAAGAACAAATCATAGAAATAGCAAAGAAATATAAGACAGCTAAGGATTTCTTCTACATTGGAAGAGGATTCAACTATCCTACAGCACTTGAAGGAGCCCTAAAACTAAAGGAAATCACATACATACATGCAGAAGGATATCCTGCCGGAGAACTAAAACACGGCCCATTAGCATTAATTGAAGATGGAATACCTGTTGTAGGAATACTGCCACCAGGATCAAGCTATGCAAAAACATTCAATAATCTACAGGAAATCAGAGCAAGAGGAGCACATATGATAATCCTCGGAGCAGACAATGATACTCAAATCGACGACGTACATGACAAATTACTGTTCAATCCGGTAGTAGATGAACTGATTGCTCCATTAATCTATATCATTGACTTACAGTTGTTATCATACCATATCAGTGTACAGAAGGAAATAGACCCTGATAAACCTAAAAACCTGGCAAAATCAGTTACCGTAGTATAATTATGATGATTGTGATAACATGAAAAAAAGTTCATATGGTGGAATTGTAGTTATTTTTATCATATGTGTCCTTGCTATTTGTTGTGGAACAGTTGCCGGATCATTGCATATTGGTGAAGATTACAGTAAGGAATTGATTCCCACATCAGTAAGTACTCCAGTAGATACTATTAGCATTATCGATGAAAAGGATTTTCAAGCAAAAAACATTACCGTCAAACTGTATATTCCTAAACCGGTCGTGAAAAAACCGGTTGTTAAGAACGATACCAACAGTACTAATCAGACTACCAACAAGTCTTCAGATAATTATAATGTTAGCCAAAAAAGTAAAAATAAAAATTACACTAACAAAAAAAGCTATAATTAGATAACCTCCCTGCATATTTATTTTTTTTAGGAAATGATTATAATGTTTAAACGAATTATCACACCTAGAATGGGTGATACCGATGCAATGAGGCATATTACCAATACTGCATTGCCAGTATGGTTTGAAATTGCACGTAATGAATTGATTGAAATTTTTAATCCCGACTATGAACTTACATATAAGAAATGGAACTTGATGCTTGTTCATATGGATTTTAATTTTATCAGACAATGCTACTTCGGTTATGATGTTGAAATCAGAACTTATGTCACAAAGATTGGTAAAAGTTCTTTTACAGTGCTGCATGAAGCTTGGCAAAACGGTAAACTTAGAAGTAACGGTAAAGCCACCATGGTGTACTATGATTTTATCAGACAAGAAAGCAATGTTATTCCCGAAGATATTAGAATTAAGCTTAAGGAACATTTTATCGGCCCTGAAGAATTAGATGAGAAAAATAGGGTTGAAATGAAAAACAACAAGAAGGTTAATGAATTGGATTATGTTGAATCCGATTATTAGTTACATCTGATTTCCCATAATGAAGTTTACTATATCCTCGGGTGATGATCTGTTTACGATTGACAAGTAAGGGTCATCCGATTTTTGTTTTATTATCAGTATGTCTGATACGTTTCCCTCTTTTATGCTTATGTCTTTTCCAAGTATTTTAAATCCGTTGATTGTTGCCATCTTAAGTATATCATATGCTGTTATCCTGTTTTTGTATGATGCTCTTAGTGCCTTTAGAGTGTATTCCATTTCCCTAAACATGTCCGGCTTGTTGAACATTACGTTATCTGTTCCTAATGCGACGTCTATGTCATTTTCCACATATGCACTTACCGGTGGTATTCCTACTGATAGCATTCCATTGGATCTTGGACATGCAACTATCACCGGGCTTGTTGCATCCAGCAGTTCCAAGTCCTGTAGTATCGGATGTGTTGCATGTACCAGTGTTGTGAAACCTGCCTTTAATGCCCGTTCTATTTCTGTTTGATTTGTTAATTGCACTGACTGTTCCTGTAGTTGATAGTATTCTGCCACGTGGATTACTGCTAATTTATCTTCCTGGTTACAAACTTCTGCTATTTGTAGCATTATTTCTGGATCCACATCCTGTACTCCGCTCAATCCTATTCCATCACAGTGCTGCAGTAATTCTCTTGTAATCAGTCTTGCCTGTTGTGGTGTTGTTGTCGCATCATAGTACTTGTCACTTCTTCCAAGTATACATGCGTTTATTGGTAAATCATATATTGCTTCTTTAAGCAGGTTAATTCCTTTTATTCCTCCTTCTCTGAAATCTATGAACGTGCTTGTTCCCGAGTATAACATTTCCTTTGCCGTTTCATGCATTGCTTCTATCATTTCCTGGTCTGATGCTTTTTTTAGTATTTGATGTTTTAGTCCGTTTGGTGGTTCCACCAGTTCCTGTATTGACAATCCATCTCCTACATCCTTTGATATAGAGTCCCCTATATGAATATGTGCATTTATGAAGGCAGGTAGTACAATACAGTTTGTAGCATCAATTATTTCACCTTCTTCATAGTTAGGTGATAATTTAATTATACGTCCTTCATCATTAATTATAACATTTGTTTTAGTTGCTTTCAAGGTATGTCCCGTTAAGACCAAACCATTTTTAATAGTTATCATAAGAAAATCATCTCAAAAAAAGTGAATGAAAGGGAGATTATGTTAAAAATACTTATTCTGCATATTCATTTAATGATTTAACAGTTAATTCACCATTAGCTGCTTCTTCAATTGCTTTAAGAACTGCATTAGCTGCCGCAATAGTTGTTACATATGGAATTCCAAGTTCAATAGCCAATCTTCTTATTATGTATCCATCATCAGCTGATTGTTTACCGCTAGGAGTGTTAATCAGGAATGCAACTTCCCCATTAAGCATTGCATCACGTATGTTTGGAGAACCCTGACTTACCTTACGGATAATGTCAATATCAACATCGTCCACAGCATCTGCTGTTCCTTTAGTGGCAATTAAGTCAAATCCTAATTCTTTAGCTTTCTTAGCTATCGATGCAATTTTAGGTTTGTCCAAATCACGTACACTTATGAATATTTTTCCTTCTGTAGGCAAGTTGTTACCTGCAGATAACTGTGATTTATAATATGCTAAACCAAAGTTTTTGTCAATACCCATTGTTTCTCCTGTTGACTTCATTTCAGGACCAAGAACAGAGTCCACATCAGGTATTTTTAGGAATGGAAATACTGATTCTTTAACTGCAACGTGATCAATATCAGCATAGTTCACAAGGTCGAAATCAGAAAGTTTTGCTCCAAGCATGATTTTTGAAGCTATTTTTGCAATTGGTACTCCTATTGCTTTACTTACAAATGGTACTGTACGACTTGCCCTAGGGTTTGCTTCAATAATGTATAATTTTGGTTCAGGATCCACTTTAATGGCATACTGTATGTTAATAAGTCCGATAACTCCAAGTTTTAATGCAAGTTTACGGGTGTATTCTTCAACTTGGTCAATAATATCCTTTGAAACGGATTGTGGCGGAATTACACATGCGGAGTCTCCGGAGTGTATACCTGCCTCTTCTATGTGTTCCATTATACCACATACATATACATCCTCACCATCGCACAATGCATCCACATCCAGTTCAATGGAATCTTCCAGGAATTTGTCTACAAGAATAGGATGTTCCTTGGAAACTTTAACTGCTTCCTTCATATATTCTTCCAGTTCATTGTCATCATAGACTATTTCCATTGCACGTCCACCAAGTACGTATGATGGTCTTACAAGTACTGGGAATCCAATGTTGTGTGCGGCATCCCTTGCTTCGTCAAGTGAGTTTGCAATACCATAATCTGCCTGTGGTATTCCTAATTCATTTAGCACTTCAGTGAATTGTTCCCTGTCTTCAACCATGTCAATACTTTCAAATGGTGTACCTAATATTTTTATTCCGGCATCATCCAAACTTTCTGCCAGATTGATTGATGTTTGTCCACCAAATTGTACAATGACACCTTCCGGTTTTTCCTGTTCAAGAACTGCAATTACGTCTTCTTTAGTTAATGGTTCAAAGTATAATCTGTCTGAAATGTCGTAGTCAGTACTTACTGTTTCGGGGTTGTTGTTAATAAGTATTGTCTCTACATTTTCATCTTTAAGTGCCAGTGCTGCATGTACACAGCAGTAGTCAAATTCTATTCCCTGACCAATCCTGATAGGGCCTGCTCCAAGTACTGCAATTTTTTTATTATCTGTTGGCTTGAATTTGGATGGAGAATCATATGTTCCATAGTAGTATGGGGTTTTTGCTTCAAATTCTGCTGCACAGGTATCCACCATCTTATATTCAGGTGCAAGACCTATTTCGTGACGTGCCTGTGCTACTTCATCTTCTGATAGGCCTAACAGTTCTGCTATACGTTTATCTGAGAAACCGTATTGTTTGATTTTTCTGAATGCTTTTGCATCATTTAGAACGTCTTTACCCTGTTTTTGAATATTTTCTTCACAGATTACAATGTTTTTAATCTTGTTAAGGAAGAATGGACTGATTTTTGTTATGTCTGCCAGTTCCTGAATGTCTCTTCCATCCTTTATTGCCGAATATATCTGGAACATTCTAAGGTCAGTTGCATGTTCCAAATCATAGTCAGTGTATTCTGTGTATTCAAATGCTTCCTGATCAATATCCAGTGAACGTATGGCCTTTTGTAATGCCTCTTCTATTGTTCTACCTATTGACATTACTTCACCGGTAGACTGCATTTGTACTCCAAGTTCTCCTGAACTTGTTTTGAATTTGTCAAATGGCCATCTTGGAACTTTTGCAATTACATAATCCACTGCCGGTTCAAATGAGGCTGGTGTTTCCTTGGTGATGTCGTTTTTAATTTCATCCAATGTCATTCCCAATGCTATTTTTGATGATACTTTTGCAATGGAGTAACCTGTTGCCTTACTTGCTAATGCACTACTTCTACTTACACGTGGGTTTACTTCGATAACCTTGTATTCACGTGTTTCAGGGTGTAAAGCAAACTGTATGTTACATCCTCCCTGTATTCCCAGGGCTCTGATGATTTTTATTGAAGCGTTCCTTAGTTTCTGGTTATCTTCATCGGATAATGTCTGTGTAGGTGCTACTACTATACTTTCTCCTGTGTGAATTCCCATTGCATCAACGTTTTCCATGTTACATACTATGATACATGAATCGTTTTTGTCACGCATTACTTCGTATTCTATTTCCTGCCATCCAAGCACTGATTCATCGATGAGCACCTGGTTGTTGAAACTCATGTCCAATCCGTGAATAACAATTTCCTCGAATTCTTTCTTGTTGTTTGCAACTCCTCCACCAGTACCTCCCAGTGTAAATCCTGGTCTTACAATTACTGGGAAACCAATATCTTCAACGGCTTCAAATGCTTCTTCCAATGAGTTTACTGCATGACATTTTGGAATTGGTTCATCTAATCTGTCCATGAATTCTGCAAACAAATCCCTGTCTTCCACATCTTTAATTGTTTTTACTGGTGAACCTATTACTTTTACTCCATCAAGAGCACCCATCTGATCAAGGTCTACTGCTATATTTAAACCTGTCTGTCCACCCATTGTCGGTAGTAAAGCATCAACTTGCTCTTTTTCAATGATTTTTGCAACAACTTCCGCCGTTAACGGTTCAACATATACCTTGTCTGCTGAATCAATATCTGTCTGGATTGTTGCTGGGTTACTGTTTACAAGTACGGTTTCAATGTTTTCTTCACGTAATGACTTACATGCCTGTGAACCTGAATAGTCAAACTCAGCAGCCTGTCCTATTTGAATCGGTCCTGATCCAATTATCAATACTTTTTTAATACTTTCATCCTTTGGCATAATCTTAAACTCCTCTAAAAAATAATTTTATCCTCTTATTTTTCCTTATATTCTTTAATTGCGTTTACAAAATTGTCAAAGAATACTTTAGAATCATGTGGTCCTGGTCCGGCTTCCGGATGGTACTGTATGCATCTTATAGGTAATGTTTTATGTGCAATAGCTTCTGGTGTACCATCGTTCAAGTTTATCTGTGTGATTTCCAGGTCTGTTGATTCAATAGAATCCGGATCTATTGAAAAACTGTGGTTCTGTGATGTCATGTATACTCTGCCTGTGTCCAAGTGTTTTACAGGCTGGTTTGAACCTCTGTGTCCAAATTTCATCTTGTAGATTTTGGCACCATAGGTTAAAGCAATGATTTGCTGACCTAAACAAATTCCTGCTATAGGCATTTTCTGTCCTACTTCCCTGATTGTGTCCTGTATTGTATCCACGTTTTCAGGATTTCCAGGTCCGCTAGATACTAATATTCCATCCACATCCATGTCAAATATTTCCTGTGCTGTTGTCGTTGCCGGCACTAACGTTACTCCAACATCCTGTGCTACCAAGTGATCAATGATGTTCTTTTTAACACCACAATCCAAGACGGCCACGTTATATTCTTTTCTTTCCTGAATGACTTTAGGTTCCTTAACTGTTACCTTTTCAACAAGATTCATATCTTCTAGACGTGGCTGTTGTTCAAGTATTTTAAATAATTCTTCATCACTTATGTCAGTGTTAGCTACAACTGCTTTCATTGACCCTAATTCTCTTATTTTTAGTGTTAATGATCTTGTATCGATTCCACTAATACCCGGTACACCGTTTTCTTCTAAAAATTCTGGCAGTGATTTTTCAGATTTTGGGTGACAAGGTTCATAACATACCTGTCTTACCACATATGCTTCAGCCTTTATATCATCTGACTGATACCATTCAGATGAAACTCCATAATTTCCTTCTAAGGGGTATGTTGACATTAATATCTGACCTTTAAAGGAAGGATCAGTTAATGATGCAACATATCCTGTCATTGCTGTTGAAAAAACAATTTCTCCGGCTTTAACAGTTTCTGCTCCGAAACCTTCTCCTTCTAAAATTGTTCCATCTTCCAACGCTAATTTTGCAGTTCTTACCATATTAAACCCCGATTAATTTATTAATAAGATACTGTTAGTCTTATATAATCAGCATCAATTGTTATAATACTAAATGAACTAAGATTGATTGATTTTCTTTTAGAAAAATATTGCATGGTTAAATATATTTTATTAGGTAAAATTACATCAATATGACTAGTGTTTAAGTAATAACCATAAAAATGCTTTTTAAATAATTAATAAAAATTAATTAAATGTTTTTTAAATAATAAAATGGATATAAAACTATATTAAACAATCATTTTCTAATTTTTCTCACTTGTCCATTTCTAATATTAATATATAGTATTTTATAATAAAAAAAAGTTTCTGTTAAAATAATTATCTAGTTATCTGCTTTTGTATAGTGCATGATTATTGCGGATTCTCCGTCATTATAATAATCTTCTTCCTCGGATACTTTCACAAAACCATGCTTTAAGTAGAAGTTAACAGCTGCAGTATTGGATTTTCTTACCTCTAAGCCAACAGTATTGATATTATTTGAAAAAAAGATTTTAAGGGTTTTTTCAATCATTAATGAACCAACATGCATATTCCTGTATTTTGAATCAACGGCAATAGCAATAATATGGCCAATACGGTTTCTTATCCAGAATATTACATATCCTACAACATGTTTACCCAACTGTGCCACAATAAATCCTGCACCACTGTTATGTAATTGCAATAGTATATCCACAGGGTATGGATCCGGAAATGATTCGTACTCTATTGCCAATACGTCATCAATATCTGATAATTTAAAGTCACGGATAATCATAATATGCACTTGAATAGTTGACAGTTTAAATCTTTATCTAAATTGTATTATGTTACTCATTAAACTAATAGTTATTAGTTGTAATTTTATTGTTTGGAAAAATCATTATAAACAAATAAGACAAAAATTAAAATAAGACAAACTAATCAAAAAAAAATATTTAAAGTGACTCTGAATGAACAGTATCTGGTCTGATTTTACGGAATATATTGTAAATAATTACGCTAACAGCACAAAAATAGTTGAGGTGGGTGTGGGAAAGGTTCTTGAACCCAGCGATATATTAAGGGATATGCTAAAGACCACCTTAATCAACACTGTAGATATTTATCCGGCAAACGACACTGTATTGAAGGATGATATAACCCACCCTACAGATTCAATATACGTTGATGCTGATTTAATATATTCCATAAGACCACCTGAAGAATTACAGAAGACAATATTTGATCTCGGATTAAAATACAATACAGACATAATCATTAAACCATTGTTTACGGAAGAAATAAATTATAATCTTCAAACAAAACTCAAACTAGTGAATTACAAGAAAACAGCATTTTATATATATAAAAACGAGTAGATAATAATGAAATGGGAAGAAAAAAATGTACCGTCAGTACTGAAAGAACTTGAAACTACAGAAAGAGGGTTAACCAGTTCTGAAGCAGAGATACGACTATCACAATATGGTAAAAATGCTTTAGATGAAAAAGAAAAGGAAAGCAACTTGATAAAGTTTTTATCTCAATTTACAGAACCGTTAACAGTACTTCTGATTATTGCAGGAATCATATCCGCACTGATACAGGATTTTATTGATTCAGGAGTAATCTTTTTTGTTGTAATATTGAATGCAATACTGGGATACAGACAGGAAAATAAGGCAGAACATGCCATGGAAAAACTCAAGTCAATGACTTCAAAGTCAACAATAGTACTGCGTGATGGTAAAAAGATAGAAATTAATGCTGAAGACCTTACGGTAGGTGACATAGTAATCCTTGAAGAAGGGGACAACATACCTGCAGACTTAAGATTAATAGAAACGTATAATTTCAAGATTGATGAATCCTCATTAACGGGAGAATCACTACCGGTAACAAAGAATACAGACGTTGATCTTGAGGGAAATCATGACAACATTGCGTTCATGAATACCTCAGTTGCCAAGGGTAGGGCAAAAGGTGTGGTTGTTAATACAGGTATGAAAACCGAGATAGGTAAGATTGCATCTATGATTCAGGAAGAGCAAAAGGACAAAACGCCTTTGGAAATTAAAATAGAAAAACTCAGTAAAACACTCAGCATTTTCTCGGTCATTATCTGTATTCTGATATTTGTTCTTGAAATATTTCAGGGAATACCTGTGGCAAACACATTTATGACTGCTGTCAGTCTGGCAGTAGCCGCCATTCCGGAAGGTTTGCCAGCAATACTTACACTGACATTGGCTCTTGGTATGCAGAAGATGGCCGGCAACAAGGCAATTATCAGAAAACTGCTGGCCGTGGAAACTCTTGGTTCATGTAGTGTTATATGTACCGATAAAACAGGTACATTAACGTTAAATCAGTTAACAGTTACCGATTATTACGTTACTGATGAAAAGATGACAAAAATTATTGGAAAATTATGTAACAATGCAAGAATTACCTCTGATAAGAAAATTGGTGATGCCACTGACATTTCCATACTGGAATATTCCGATGATGTGGATGTTGACAGCAATCGTCTACATGAAATACCGTTGGACAGTAACAGAAAACGAATGACAACAATTAACCAGATAAATGACGAGGAATATGTTCTTGTAAAGGGAGCTCCCGAGATACTTTTAGATAAATGTAATCGTGTTAATCTATATGGTGAAATCAAGCAATTGGATGAAGAGATGATTGATGTCATCAATTCCAAGGTATCTGATTTTACGAATAATGCCTTACGGGTAATTATGTTTGCATATAAAAAGGTTGATGATTACACCAGCTATTCCATTAATGAACTGGAAAGGGATTTGATATTTACCGGAATCGTTGGAATGATGGATCCGCCTAGGGATGGTGTTAAAGAATCTATAGAAACATGCCACAATGCAGGAATAACTGTTAAGATGATTACCGGTGACCATAAGAATACTGCCTGTGCAATAGCAGATATTGTTGGAATTGAAAATCCGGAAAATGTTTTAACGGGAAAAGATATTGAAAAGTTAAGCGATGGTGAATTAAAAGAACTGGTTACAGGTGTGAATGTCTTTGCAAGAGTGTTCCCTGAACATAAGGTTAGAATTGTCAAGGCATTGAAAGCCAATGACGAAACTGTATCCATGACTGGTGACGGTGTAAATGATGCTCCTGCATTAACATCTGCCAACATAGGTGTCAGTATGGGTTCAGGTACTGATGTTGCCAAAGAATCAAGTGACATGATTCTTGAAGATGATAACTTTTCAACCATTATTTATGCAGTCAAGGAAGGAAGAACAATTTATTCCAACATTAAACGTTTCATTAAATTCCAGCTGTCAACAAACATTGCCGCCATATTGACAATTCTTGTTTCATCGCTTATGGTAATTCCATTACCTTTTAATCCTGTGCAGTTGTTATGGATTAACATTATTATGGATGGACCTCCTGCACAATCACTGGGAGTTGAAGCATCCGACAGGAATATTATGAACATACCACCTAGTGATGAGAATATTCTCTCAAGGGATAACTTGTTGCATATTACACTAGTGGGACTTGTCATGGCTGGCGGTACAATTGGACTGTACCTGTATGAACTTAGTATCGGTTCATCACAGTTACTTGCAAGCAGCTGTGCTTTCACTGTATTTGTAATGTATCAGTTATTCAATGTATTCAACTGCACATCCCAGAGCGATGAAAGAAACAATACATTAGTCATTGCGGTTGCAGCTTCGTTCATTCTTCAGCTATGTGCAATTTACATACCACTGTTACAGAACATATTCCATACAACAGGTATTCCGTTAACCTCCTGGTTATTGATAATTATTGTATCCTTAACCATATTGATTGCAGAACGAATCATCAGACGATTTGAAAATGCAATCATTTAACTCTTCTTATTATTTTTTTCTACATAAAATTAGATTGTTCAACAGTAACAATTCTTATACAAAAAAGGTATTAATTAAATTGAATAGAGAATTTAATAGAATGAATCTAGCCATTAATATTTTTGGAGGAAAGTTAAATGAGATATATTGTGATGTCTGGTACATCTGATGCAACAAAAGTTATTGAATTTTTAAGCCAGGATGCAAATAATTACATTTTGGCTACAACAGTTACAGACTATGGCGCAAAAATAGCAGAATCTGCAGGTGCAACTGAAGTTATTCCTAAGGCATTGAAGGAGGAAGATTTTATTAATGTGATTAAGGAAAAAAATATTGACACTCTTGTTGATGCAACACATCCTTTTGCAGCAGTGGCAACTGAAACAGCCATTGAAAGTTGTGAAAAAACTGGAATAAACTATATTCGTTATGAAAGAGCTTCAACAGTGCTTCCCGAATCAGAACTTATATATAATGTGGATTCCTTCGAGGAAGGTGCCATCAAGTCCAAAGAATTAATTGAAGGTACTGATGGAAAGTTAATGCATCTTGCGGGAGTCCTTAATTTAGGTAAAATTACGGAAGTTGTTGGTCCAGAAAATGTTGTGCCACGTGTTCTTCCAAATAACTTCAGCATATCCAAAACACTGGAAACCGGTGTTCCTGCCGCCAATATTGTTGCCATGCAGGGAACGTATTCCAAGGAATTTAATATGGCAATGATGAAGGAGTATAAAATTGCCGTCATTATCACTAAGGAAAGTGGTGAAAGCGGTGGTGCCGAGAATAAGATTAACGCTGCATTAGAATTAGATATTCCTGTTGTTTTAATTACCAGACCTAAGGTAGAAAAATTAGATAATCATGTTATGGTTAGATCTATTGAAGAATTAGAAAAAGTTCTTTAATTTATTATCTTTTTTTGGGGTGTTCATGAAAAGGGGTTTATTAATAGTAGCCTCAGTTCGCCCATCATTCATCATCAGTTCAGAGCTCATAGGGTTCATCATTGGCTATTTTTTTAATAAAAAATTATAAAGTAATGTAGTTTAGTTGTACATTACTCCTGCTTCTAGAGGATTTTGATTTTTGTTTTTGTTTAACACTTTATCAAGTGCTTCTTCAAAGTTTTTAGCAGACACACTGTAATGTTCTTCCCTTATTGCAAACATACCTGCTTCGGTACAGATTGATTTAAGGTCTGCTCCTGATGCTGATTTTGCGTTTGCTGCTATTGTTGATAAATCCACATCAGGGTCAAGTGTCATGTTTTTGGTATGTATTTTCAAGATTTCAAGCTTACCTTCTTCGTCAGGTACAGGCACTTCTATTATCCTGTCGAATCGTCCCGGACGAATTAATGCAGGGTCAAGTATGTCCGGCCTGTTGGTTGCTGCTATTATTCCAACATTTCCTCTGGCTTCGAATCCATCCATTTCTGCCAATAACTGCATGAGTGTTCTTTGAACTTCTCTGTCACCACTTGTTGAACCCTGTAATCTTTTTGCTGCTATTGCATCTATTTCATCAATGAATATGATTGCTGGTGCTTTTTCTTTAGCCAGTTCAAATACTCCACGTACTAAACGTGAACCTTCTCCAATGTATTTTTTAACAAATTCTGAAGCTACAATCTTTATGAATGTTGCATTTGTTTCATGTGCTACGGCTTTTGCCAGTAACGTTTTTCCCGTTCCTGGTGGTCCATAGAACAGTACTCCTTTAGGTGGTGTAATACCTACTTCTTCGAATATTTTTGGATTTTTTAACGGCAGTTCTACTGTTTCTATTGTTTCTCTTATTTGATCCTTGAGTCCACCTATGTTTTCATAAGATATTTCCGGTGCTTCTTCTATTTCCATTCCTGATACTAATGGATCTTTTTCTGAGGTTAATATGTCCACTATACTGAATGTCTGTTGGTTTAATGCAACTCTTGCACCTATATCTATTCTGTCAGCATCTTTATCTGCATATTTAAGTAAGAAAGATGGTCCTGTTGAACTTTTTACTACAACCTGATTGTCATCGAGTATTTCGGATATTGTTGCCAATACCAATGGCGGTGTTCTAAACCTGTTAATTTCACTTTTCAGTGATTTGACTTCCCTGTCTAATCTTAGGTTTTCGTTTTCTAAAAGAACTTTATCCTTTTCTAATTTTCTTACTTCCCAAGTTAGATTACGTTCAATTGTTTCATGTTTGTCTAATATATTTGATAATTCGATATCTTCTTCTCTTTGAACGTTTGAATCAAATTCCGGTTCTTGCATAAGTTTACCTCCTTTATAATTTAGTAATATTTAGTTTTTTTAATTAATTTAGTCAAATTTCTATTTTCTTACTATATGTTATTTAATGTATTATAATCTACATTTATTATCTTTAAGCATTCATTATTATTAAAAGTATTGTGGATTAAAAATAAAATCTCTTCATATTTGAATTAAGATTTTTCAAAAATTAAGAAAAAGTTACAAAAGTTGAATTATGCAAACAAAAAGGTTATTTTAACTAAAAAACAGAAGAATAAATATAAATGTATTAAGTGAATAAAATGAACTGTGAAATATGTGGAAGCGAAATCAAAGGAGAACCTTATAAAACTAAAATTGACAATTCCGTAATGGTAACATGCAAAGAATGTTCAAGATACGGAAAAGTGCAAAGTAAACCACAACCTCCTAAAAAACGAGCTCCAAAAGGCAAACCCAACAATAACTTTAACAGCAGACCAGCAAAGAAAAATCAAACATATACACGTAAACCAAGAGATGAAGAATACGAATTAGTAGAGGATTACGCTAAAATCATTAGACAAAAACGTGAAATCAAAGGCCTGACACAGAAACAGCTTGGAGAAAAATTATATGAAAGGGAATCAGTAATACATAAGATAGAAAATGGAAAAATGGTTCCTGATGAAAAAATAGCTCGAAAAATAGAAAAACTGTTAAATATTGAAATTATTGAAAAAACAGACTCTGATGAAAGAGAATTCCAAGATGCCCGACAATTCAGAGAAGCAACTATTGGAGATATAGCAAGAATAAAAAGAAAATAATTTGAAAAATATTATTTCTTACCCTTATTCTTTTTTGATGAATAATAACCATCAAAAACTTTAGCCTTTTCAAATACATCCATCAATCCTTCGTATTCAGGATATTCTTCGCTGATAACAATTACGTGTGCTGGTGGATGAGTTTTTCTTATATTTACAATGCTTGTTGTAGTGTTCTCCTTAACCTGAACAAGAACAGGTACTTTAATGTCATCACGAGGTTTTTGTTTAATGACTCTTTTTGTAACCTCATAAACATCTTCAGAGGATACTGTTTTTGGTTTTCCATCTATTGTAAGTTTTGCATGTCTTTCTAAATCCGCTAAAACATTTAAAGCTTTTTTTCTATTCATTGCTCTAATTAAAATTAATGCCATAAATAAACTCCTCAAAAAAAATTAAAAATAGTTAGAAGACTATCGTCTTCTGAAGAAAGATTTAATTAATGTACTTCTGAATAATGCCAGTAATATAAGCAATATTCCAATGATTGTCTGAATATTTCCCAATACATCAAATATCTGGGAATCTATTGGTAAATTCCATGTTGGTGACGTTCTGGAATTTGGTGCTGCTGTGTAATAGACACCAACCGCTTTAATGTTCTCCTTAACATTCAAATCAGACGTATCAACATGTTCTACACCGATAATGGTACTACTGTCAATAGCCCTGTTGATTGATTTGGCTATTAGAACAGGATCATAACCATATCTGGTTACGGCTGCCGATACAACATCACTTGTTGATTCGGATAATCCCCGTTTATCTGAACCATAAACAGATACTGATGGATGATCTCCGGAAACTGTTATTGTATTTCCTAATGCTTCGTATGCATAGATTGTGGTTAATGGACTTCCATCTACCGGTGAAACCTGATAATTATTAGCTTCAGGGAATCCAATACTCCAACCGGTTTTACTTACTTTTGTATAAGGCTGATCCATTTCATAACCAACACCATTCAATTGTTCCGGAGTGAACATGTCTCCTGTTGTTACACCAGATATCAGGTTAACTGCACCTCCACCGTGGTTTTCACCAGAATCTCTTGCTACTTCACCAAATGCTTCCGATACAATTGTTGTTGCAGGATATCCATCCCTTATCATTTTACCAATTTTCATAGCAGTTTGCAATCTTACTCTGTCAGCAGTTCCTGATTTAGGGTTTCCTTCAGAGTTACGAAGGTGGATAATTGCCCCTCTTGTTCCTGCAGGTACTGATGCTATTCCTCCACTGGCCGGTTGGATTTTGATTGTGCTGCTGCTGTCTACAGTAACGACATATACTTCAAAGTCTCCACCCACAGAAATACCTTCTGTAGGATTGACTGCCATCAGACGGATACCATCAAATCTTGGTGCCACACTAACTACCTGTTCAGGAGTACCACCTGCCTGAAGCTGTGTAAGTGCCGTAATAATTGCCGCTACACGAACATCAGAGGTACCTTCACCCCCTGATAGTAAGGCCATTTTATGTTCCTGTGAGAATATGAATGTTGACTGGAACATGTTTGCTGCAAATGACTGGCTTCCTGCGGCACATCCGTTAGGATCCTGTCCCGTCGGATCAGTAATTACTGCAACGTTCATTGTTGCAGAAGCTACTGATGAGAATATCATTATCATTAACAGGAACAATGTAATTTTTGTTATATTCGATTTACTACTCATAATACCACCAAATCATTACGTTTCTGTATTAGCTTCAGCCGAATTAGACGCTGACTGATTTGTTGTTTGCACTTTAATTACTGAGAAATCTTCTACAACGTTTACTACAACATTACCAGTATTTGAATCTACCTGAATATCAACGACGTTAATTGGAGCTATTGAAGTTCCGGGTATTGTTGACCTCTTCACCAATTGTTCAGCATTACTAATAGCATCCGACAGCAACAGCTGCCTTTGCGATGTTATCAGAGTATTTCCTTTGATATAACTACCATCCCTAAAACCTGCAGCTTCCACATTTGATTTTATTGTAGAGAGAGGAACTATATCATTTCCTTTTATCATGACCCCTGCAATTGGAACACCCTCTTCTACATTAGCTTCGGAGGATGCAAATCCAACGTAGGTCATTAGACGGCCAGATAAAATTAAAACAAATGCTAAAATTAAAATGATTAAAGTATCTCTTCTAACTTTAATAAACAAACTTTCACCTCTAATCTAATATAATTTTAGTCCTAATTTTCTAAATATTGAACTTTCAATACGGTTTGAATTTTTTATTTTTGAATTCAAAAAATATATCTATTATATATTTTAATCATTATACTATTTAATTTTAACAAATTCTAAAAAGAATTGCCACCAATTATGTTATGATGAATTTTTTATTTCATCTATCAGATAATCCTTAAACTTAAATGCGGCTTCACCGGTTAACACCAATAAATCTGCATCAATGCCTTTTGCCTTATTGAAACCTGTCATTACCTGTTCAATGGTAGCTCCCAAAGTACCTTTCTTATCTCCTCCAGGCATGTTTTCAGGTAACACTATTTTATCCCTGAACTGACCTTCATCACATGCTTTTTTTGCACATATGAATGCATTGTGTGATGCCGGCACCACATAATCCGCATATTCAACAGCCCTTTCCAGTATTTCCATGTCGCCCGTTATCCCTGATTCGGAAGATGTTGTTATTACATTAACTACTGTATCATACAGGTTTTTTAATTCTTTAAGTACTGTGGTAATGCCTGCAGGGTTATGTGCATAATCCACCATTACCTGTTTGTCGGCAATTTTACCTATCTTTTCCATGCGACCCTTTACACCTGTGAAAGACATGAGTGACTGTTTTATATCGTCATAGGACATGTCTAATATTTCATGTGCTACTATTATGGAACCTAAGGCATTATAAATGTTGTGAATACCGTTTATCTGTAAAGTAAACCTTACCTCTTCCCCATACGGAGTAACTAACGTGAACCGGTTATGAGAATCATTAATGTCTGCTGCAATATAATCAGGTTTTCTGTATTTGTTTCCACAGCTGCATTCATATTTTCCTACACCGGCTATTATTTCATCGACAATAATCTGTTCTCCACAGATACATTGTTTAGTGTCCCGTCTGATAGACTTATGTTCTATTCCGAATGTTATTAAATTGCCTTCATAGTTCAATTCACGTATTAATGACATTACAGTCGGATCATCATTGTTAGCTATTAATGTCTTATTGTTTAACAGTGCAATTAATTCCCCTTTTACTCTGGCATAATCCAGGAATGTTGAATTTTCATCCAAATGGTCAGGTGTAATATTTGTGATTATTCCAACGTCGGGTTTACATGGTTTTGCAAGTTTTGTCAGTGACCCCTTTATGCCGAATGTTCCCGTTTCAAGTATGTTCAGGTCACCTTTTAGTCTGGACTGTAAGGCAGGTATGTCTCCGGCATTCCCCTGCATTCCCTCCAGGTTATGTTCACAGGGCTTTTTGTTACTGTAGTATGCTAGGGACTTGATAATGTTGGTTGTTGTTGTTTTTCCATTAGTCCCCGTGACACATATTACAGGACGTGCCGGTTCAAAAATGTTCAGTATGTCTTCCACCTGCAGGAGTTTAATATTCTCTTTTAGTGCCTTTTGGTATATTTCCGAATTGTTTTCAACCAATGCGCGGGGCAATACGATATAATCAATTTTTTCAAAGAATTCATCCGGCAAGTGTCCGTAGTATTCTTCATAGAATGAATATCCCTTTAACGCATCCCTGAAACGACATTTCTCTTTGGATACTATGTCATTTACTATTACTTTGTATCCGTGTTCAGCCAGTATACGTGCTATTAAATTTCCGTTAATACCACAAACACCCACTACTCCTATTGTTGCATCAGGATTTAAGTTAACTGCTGTTTTTTCCATATCTTTTACTTCCCTCTTCCAAACCTTTTATCAGCTTATCCTTAACCTGTTGATATGAGTTGGATGCTCCCGGTCCCAGATGAACTATGATATCTCCCGGTTTTGCGTACTTAATTGCAAGTTCTGCTGATTCGTCCATAGTACATACTGCCATCTTTATTACATCGTCATTTTCTATTGCACTTAGCAGTTCTATTGCACTGTTCATATCCAGTGTGTCAGTTATTTCAACATATCCTGAAGCAATTACCATGTTTGCATAGTCTCCTATTACTCTGCCGCTTTCTGATTTGTCTCTTACCGTTGTGGAATCCACATTTCCATAGAGTATTATGAGATTTTCATCCTTTATTGCTTCAAGTGCCTGTCTTACTGACTGGTCACCATATGATGCATCATAGTAGGCATCAATACCATTGAATTTACCAAGGTATTCCATTCTACCGCCCACACCGGTAAACTTGTCAATACCTCTTTTAATGTCGTCAAGGCTTATTCCATAGGTCATGCTTATTGCTATTGCTGCCGTAAGGTTTTCGTAGTTGTAGTATGCTATTGTATCCAGGTCAAGTGTGTCTTCTATTGGATTGTCCTTCATTATTTTTATTGAATATTTGTCTTTGTAAGAACCGATGTATGTAGGAGTGTATTTGTCTAAATCTTTTTCCAGATGGTCTTCGAAGTTGAAGTATATTGTATCGTCACGTTTATATGTCAATAAGTCTCCACATTGTACGTTTGCCACTAGTGTCTGGCTTGCCGGCAGGATGCATGCTTTTCTGTCAACGTATTTCTGCATTGATCCGTCAAATTCGCATAGGTGTTCCGGATGTAGATTTGTTATTGCCCCTATTGTTAAATCCATTTCTCCCAGCAACCCTAATGTTCCGTGCGGTAATTCAAGTATTGCTATATCACAATTCTCATATTCTCCTCTGACTATGTCGTCTACGATTGCTTCGCTTACAAGATTCCATTTCATTGATGAACACTGATATACTTTGTATCCTGCAGTTTGGAAGATGTTGGTTACCATTGTTGTTGTAGTTGTCTTACCAAAGGATCCTGTTATTCCTATCTTGGGCATGTCAATTATTTCATTTACTGCGTTACTGACATATGTTCTGTCTATGACCGTCAATGAATTATTTTCCACTTCCTTTCTTATCGGGGCAGATTCAGGTATTGTTGGTGCCAAGAAAATTGAATCATATTTTGAAATATCCGGATTGTCATTTCCCAAATCTAGTGTTATTCCTTCCTTTTTAAGAACATCCAACATCCCCTGACGTCTTGTGGAGAAATCATCGTATTTTTGTCTATCTGTGATTGTTACATCAATTCCCTGATAATTTAATAATCTAGCAACAGGTCGTCCTGCGTTTCCTGCACCTATCACTACACATGAGTTAATCATAAAAATTACAACTCCTACATAATTAATGAAATAATTATCTTATAATTTAAACATTCCTTAAAATATTACAATATATTCCTAATTTAATATCTATTTTAAATTATTAAAATAATTTCATGAAAAAACAGTAAAAATTATTTCCTTGAAAAGAAATATGGGTTGGGGATTATATAATGTTATTTTTTGCCAATATTCCGCTTGCGGGATCCATACCCTGTGCACCCAACAGCAGTATAACATCTTCTTCTGCTGCCAGTTCATATGATTTAATCAATGCTTCTTCCAACGTGTCAAGTACTGTGTATTCGATGCCTTTTGCATCCAAGGTTTCCGTGAACACTTTTAATTCATTGTCTGTTACGGTGTTTAGATGATTTACAACATCTCTACTGCAGGTAAGTAGCAGCGTATAATCATCCTTGTCCTTAAGGGTATTGGCCAATGCCTCTGCTATTTCACAGTTAATGTCATCACCACGTGAACCTCGTATGGCATCAACAACAAAGAGCTTTTCTCCTAATTTGGCACCGTTTTCTATTGTTAACTGTATTCCTGAAGGATTATGTGCAAAATCATCAATTATTACAGGATTATCCCTTAATTTAATAAAACGTCTTGCCAATGGTTTATATCCCTTCAATGAATTTATTACCTTATCTTTATCCAATCCCTTGTATTCGCATACTGCAATTGCGGCCATGATATCCTGAATAAAATGTAATGAAGTAAACGGCAAGTCACCATATTCAATATATAACGTGTTTCCAGAGAAGATTCCTTCATTTTCCTTATATGATATGTCAAGTAACTTTTCGTTGTCATAATTTCCAAAATACATTACTGTTACGTTAGGATTTTCCAGGACAACATTATTCATTTTTCTTATATTTTCATCATCATAATTGAGAACAAGCAAGGTTTCCTTATTCTGATTGTTTAATGCTCTGGCAGCCCCTTCAATCTCATACAACAACTCATCAAAGGATTCCACCAGATTCATATGATCAAATGATGCGTTAGTAATTACTGATACGTCCGTAGCCAATGCATCAATCATCTGGTATGAATGATTTTCCATTAATTTATCATCCCATCCCTGAACCTCGGAAACTTCCAATGAAATAACCTCAATTTCACCATTGGATTTGTAATATTCTGCAAGTTCATAGGATACTCTTGGATCTATAAGAGTATTACCCTCTGATTCTGCATCAGTATTAGTATATGTATTATAATTTAAATCAGAAAAAATAGTAAAAAGAAGATGGGTTGTTGTTGATTTACCATTAGTTCCTGTTACTGCCATTTTAAATGCATCTGGTGCATAAGCCTTTACCGAATGCTTTAAGGCATATGCCGTTGCATATTCTATGTGATGTGTAACTATTAACGGTAGCCCCAATTCCTGTGCTGTCTGAATGGAATTATCCTTAGCATCCTGTGTAATTAAACAGGAAACTCCTTTTTCATAGGCAATTTGAATACCCTTATCATTAATCCAATGTCTTATGACAATATCGTTCATTGATGCCGTGTTAAGGAAGGTAAAATTTCCTTTCAAATCCATGTCTGGACCATATAATTTACCTTCAATTTCTTTTGCCAGATTAGACGTGCTGATATTCATCTTTTGTCCCCAATAATATTTCATTATACTATTCCGAAAAGGAATAATGCAATAACGGATACTATTAAAGTTACTGCCCAATATAATAAGATAATCTTTTGTTCACTCATTCCATGATAGTTTAATGTATGATGTAACGGTTCTACAGGTAACGTTATGATATGAGCCCTATGCAACAAGCTGATAATAACTGATACGATAGGTACTGCCAACGCTATGATGGAAAATATTAATGAATCTCCCAATAATGCTGCAACCATATAACCCGTACCTAATGCGTATGAACCTGTGTCTCCCATAAATATCTTTGCAGGATAATGATTTAAAACCAAGAATCCAACACTTGCTCCTGCAATAACTACAAACGGCAATGAAGCTACAGAACCTGTTGTTACACCACAATACAATGCTGAGGCAATTGAAGCTATGGCAATGATTCCTGCAGCCAAGCCATCCATTCCATCAATTAAGTTAACTGCATTGATTGAACCTATTATAGCCATTATTGCTAAAGGAATCATTAAAAGACCAATTTCGATTCCACTTACACTGGTTGATAGTACTCCCGGAACAATTAAGAAACATGCCAAGATAAATTGGGTAAATAACTTATATTTCTCGGAAGTTTCACTTTTGATAGGTATTTCATCAATCAGTTCCAATTTATGTTCTTTTTCAACAATTTCCGCATAATCTTTTTTTGCTTTAGGTGATGCAATTCTAGCTTCTTCACCAGGTTGTAATGACAACAGACCAATCTGTACCGGTTCATCACCATTGTTTTTTACAACTTTCTGGTATTCCTTTACCTTAAAACCAAGTAAATCATCAAACATACCAAAAATTCCTGCAACAAACATCATGAATACTGTTATTTGCAGATAACTTACTGAATTCCAAGTGAATGTTATTAAAGCCATTAATGAAACACCAATTAACATTCCGAATCCACCCATTGTTGGTGTTCCACTTTTTTGTCTGTGTTCGGATATAATTGGATTATCCCTTATGTCCGCAAGTAACAGTTCACGTCTTACAGCTGCAGTAAATAGTGCTGTGACAATGATTGTTAATATAAAGATTAGTACATCTGCTTGACCAATCATATTTTTAACCCCCTAAAGTTAAAAAATTATAAATTCATTATTATTTATTTATCTCATTAAAGATTAAAATAAGTAACTATTTGAGATTAATTGAATAATTAAAAAGTAAAAAAGTTTTTAATGGGTGGTTAATTGAAGTTTATGTTATTGCTTGTTGCATAATCATTGACAATATCATATGTGATGTTATTCAGTTTTTCTCTTGAATCGGCTCGTATCGTTACTCTTTGGTAGTGTTGCGGTCCATGAACAACATATGAATTATCACCGGAGAATACTTTGAATTCCGGTATCTTTTTATCTTCAGGGAAATCTCCCACAGGCAATTCACAGGCATGATACTCTTTTATATCAGATTCGACCTTTTTGGCAGACCAGTTTCCCATAGCCATATCCACCAGTTGACATAAGGGATATATGTTGGTTGCTGAAGCTGTCATGTACCTTGTTCCACTAGGTCTTGTGTTTAATTCTATCACATAATCATTGTTTGAATTTGAATCATGCAATATGTCAATATCCATTGTTCCTTCCACACCAACAAGGTCTGCAAGTTTTTCTGCCAGCTGTCTTATTTCATTATTGTGACTGATGTTGTCAATACCCCTTATATTTAATGGGGCCTGTTTAATCTTAGCCAGTGGATGAGTACCTTCCAGTGTAGTGTCCCCCTTGTATATTGGTGCCAATGCCACACTTTGTTCTTTCCATCTAAGTACCTCAACAGATATTTCTATTCCTTCAACAAATTCCTCCGTGAAAATATTATCCTTTCCTGATGTGAATTCAACAATATCCTCCTTGGATAATGCTATCTTGACGCCAGAACCTCCCTGACCTTCAGGAGTTTTAAACACCAACGGCAACTGCTTTTGGATATTATCAAAATCATAAGGTTCATCCAATTTGTTGAAATATGGAGTGCTAATATTATTTTTTGATAATTCCTTTTTGGTTTCGTACTTGTTTGCTGCCAGTAATGCAGTTGAATATCCTGCCGCAATTACTGGAATACCATTTTCCTCTTCAAGAGTATCCTTCATTCTTCCAACATCAACCAATGGTGGATCTATTCCAATCAATGGTATTACAGCATCAACATCTTCTTTAATGGCAATGTTCAGTGGTTCTTCCATTCCTCTTGGAACAATATAATGTTTATCTGCCAAATCCAAATTAACAGCATTCTCATTTGATTCCGTTATGATTGTTTCAATACCCAACTGTTTTGTATACCATGCAACATCATCAAATAATCGTGACCCGATAAATAATATTTTCATTTTTCCACCCTTACACTAAGTCTACTATTATATCTGTCAATACATCAACACTATTTTTTACTTCATCAGATATCTTATTGACCAAATTCATTTGTTTTGGCTGTATTCCTATTGTCAACACCTTACTACCTATTGTTTCTTCAATATAATTAATCATGAATGAAACAGGCATTGAATGTGTTGAAACGTTGAATGTGTCAATCTGATCTTTGCTTATTATTAACATTTCACCAGGTGCTGCTTCATATTCCACTGCATCAACTATTATTATGTGTGAAGGAGAGAGTGTTCTTATTTCATGGGTATGATTTTCGGGAGTGGATTCTGTATTTAGCAGGAATACGTTATCCGTATTTTTATCCGTTATTTTCACCAGCTTATCATATAATACCTCGCTTAACAATGGTCCTAAACCATCATCTCCCCTGATGGAGTTACCTATAGTGAAAATTAACAGTTTATCATATCCTTCTATGAAATCAGATAACTCTTTTTGTATTTGTTCTAATTGTATTTAAACCACCACCCATAGTATATTTTAAGTTTATTATGATAGTATCACCTTTTGAAACCTGTAACTCATTTGTTGGTATTAACAAAGGTGGATTTAACATAGGAGTCGGTTCTGTTATTAAATTGTCGGCCACACAAGTATACGTTGTTATCAGTAAACAGTTTATTGTTCCGGCTTTTTCTATAGTTAGGTTAATGTCCTTTTCAAAATTCGGATTGATTTTTCTTGAGAAGTTTACTTCATTGTACTTTATTTCTGAGGATAATGAATTGAATGTTCTGTTTCCAAACTCCTGATACGTTACATAGGATAATTTAGCCTCTCCCACCTGTATTGTATCATAGGTTGATTCGGGTATGAACACTGTATCCTCTTTAGCGTATTTTATCGCATTGTTTATTACAGGTACCTGTTCTTCATCAATTAATGCAGTGTCTAGCATTTCACATATTATTACATCTGCTTTTTCTTTAAATTCATATGAACTGGCATCCTCTTCCAGTATTTCAATATTATCATATTCTTCCAAGAGTTTTGCAGCATATTTTTTTATTACTAATGGATTGATTTCCAAAGCATAGACTTTTTGTGCATTTTTTGATGCAAAGCTTGCCAAGATACCTGAGCCTGTCCCTAAATCATATGTTATTCCATGAGCTTTGCGTGAAATAGCTTCTTTAAAAACTGTTACTCTTTTTTCATCCTTTGTTAAATCATCATAATATGTCATTAATATATTGATATGTAAAAAGAGTATAATAAATATTAAAAATAGTTAAATTTGGAGATTTATTTTGAAAAGATTGATAATTTAAGTATAATGTGGGTATAAAACTTTTTTTATTCATCTTTAACTTTATCTAATTCTCCAGTTCCTGCACTGGTTAATTTCACATGTTCGACTCCTTTTTGTCTCATAAGTCTTTCAGTTAAGTCTCTTATGTGAATTACATCACCTTGAACAATTATTACTTCTAAGCAGTATTGATCGTTCATATGAATGTGTAAACTTGCATTAATTTGTTCTCTGAAATCATGTTGTATATCTGTCATTGCTTCCATGACACCAACATAATGATGATCGTATATAACAGCCAGAACACCAACGCGTTCTCCTTCCATTTCGTTCATCCATTGATACCTTAAAATGTAGTCTTTAAGTGCATCTCGGATTCCTTTAGAACGGGACTGATATCCTCTATCTCTTAATACATCATCAAATTCATTAAGTAGTTTATTAGGTAATGACATGCTTATACGCATACAATCTCTCCAAATTTTCTTTAAATATATTAATATGAAACAACATTCTTGCCCATATTATTAATTAATGTTATTTAGTTAATAATATATAAACATATAATCATAAAAATAAGAATAAAATAAAATTTAATTGAAAAGTGTTAAAAATAGTTTTAATACGTATTGTTTGATAAAGTATATATATAACTTCATAGAAAACTAGTTATAGTGTTTAATAGCATTACAATGCAGCGATAGTCCAGTCTGGCTAAGACCCTACCCTGCCACGGTAGAGACCCGGGTTCGAATCCCGGTCGTTGCATCAATCTTTATTTTTATGTAAATGCGGTTGTAGTCTAGTCTGGCTAGGACTTGGGCCTTCCAAGCCTACGACCCGGGTTCAAATCCCGGCAGCCGCACTAATTTTTCAATAATTATTTTAAGTACTAAACATATTGCTAGTCTATCTGCTATTTCTATTGTTTATTCTTCATTTTAAACCATAATTTATCATTAAAAAATCATTATTATTCAACATACTGATAAATATATAAGATTAACATAATAATAATTAATTATAAAAAGATGGGACGTCTAAAAATGATAGGTGTAATAGTAGGTGCAGGACGTATCGGATATAACTTAGCAAAATCAATGGCTGAAAAACATGATATAACAATTATAGATAAGGATAAGACATCATGCAAAAAAGTAAATGACACACTAGACTGTTATGTAATACAAGGTTCAGGAACAAACACTTCTGTGCTCAAGGAAGCTGATGTTAACAAAGCTGACTTCTTCGTGGCAGCAACAGGAAATGATGAAGTAAACCTGTTATCAAGCGTATATGCTAAAGATCATGGAGTAGAACGTATAATTTCAAGACTGAACAACATAGGGCATGAAGAGATATTTAAGAAATTGAACATCAGAGTTGTTAATCCGGAAAGAAGTGCTATGAGATTCATTGCAAGGACGATTATTAGACCATCGGCACAAACTCTCGTATCATTAGGGGAAGGTGGAGCAGAAATTATTGAAGTTCTTGTTAAAAACACCGATTTGCTATACACACCTATAAGTGAAATAGAAAACAATTCAGATAAATTTAAAATTGTAACAGTATATTCCGGTGATGACATAATCATACCTACCGCTGAGACGGAAATTGGTTTTGAAGACAGCATTGCCGTCTTAGTAAAAAGAGGATATATCAATGAAATAAGAGAATATTTCAGAAAAGTGAAATGATTCAACTATGATTCGATAAAATGACTTCAGAAAAAATATTGACATTATCATATCACCTACGTTATCAGGGAGTAAATGTAAGCATACGTAGTACAATGATGGCTTCTATTATCTGGAACAAGTACAAAGATGAATTTAACCTAAAAGAACTTAAAGAAGCACTCAAATGTGTATATGTTAAAAATAAAGAAGATATCGTAAAATATGAAAGATCTTTTGACTATGTTTTCATTTTCAATAGAAATACTAAAAACAATCCTGCAGACCAGGAGCATATAGAAGTCAAGGAACAAATAAAAACCGGACACATTGATAAGAGTAAACCTGCACAGGACACTACACGAGAAACAATGATTAGACGACGACTGGAACATAAAAAAGTTGTCGATAAAAGCATACTTGACGATGAAATAAACAAGCTCAACAGTATTGATTACAGAGTATATGACATATGCAAAGACTTTAGTAAGAAAATAGCAAATCAGCGTTCAATAAGAAAGCAGAAAAACAAATCCCAAAGTGTGGATATTCCAAAAACCATTAGAAAAAATCTTAAAGTGGGCGGACATTTAATAGATCTGGTAACAAAAAAGCCGCCAACTCATAAGTCCAGACACATATTCCTATGTGACATTAGCGGTTCATGTGAATGGGCTACCACATGGTTCTTCTCATTGTTAACAGGATGTCATGAAACATTTGACAAACTGACCGTTGATGCATTTGACCATAGAATCATAGATGTTACACATGCATTAGATGCAGAATACAAAAATTCCTTCCAGGTTAATGTAGGATTACAATCGTTGGGATTGAGACCTAGAGGACATTCTGATATGACAAAAGCGTTCACGGAATTTCTAAAAAAATCAGACCTGAACTATCATACTGACGTTATAATTTTAACTGACTGCAGGGACTGGACAGGAAAAAGAATAGATGGTATACTGGAAAGTGCAACCATATTACATCAGATTGTTGTTAAATCCAGAAATGTTTATATTTTTAATCCGGAACATAAAATTAGGTGGAATACACCAACCAGTTGTGTAAGAGATTACCAGGAGGCTGGTGCAAAAGTATTTCAAACAAATACTTTAAAAGAGTTTGCGAAGGTTATTAAGGAGATTTAATCTAAATCTTCCAGAAGCTTATCAAAGAATGTCATGTCAACATTCGCAGTAAATAAATCTCCCAATTGGTTATAATTAACACGTTTTGATTCTTTGAACTCATCTCCCGTAAGGCCTAATGGTTCTAAACCTTTTTTGACACGTAAATAATCTGTGAACAATCTTCTGAATTCATAATTATGGAATATTCCATGGAAGTATGTACCACATACGTTGCCTTCTATTGCTCCATCATATTGACAACTTGGATCGTTTCCATGTCCCTTTTCCAGCTTTATTAATGGTTTTGTGTTTTCTCCAAGTATTGTTATTGCTTCATGCAATTCATATCCTGTGACTTTGGTTCCTTTTTTAAATCCTATTTCACTGTCGGCTATTATTGTTCCTTCACTTTGTTTTACAACTTTTTCAATTTCTCCAAACTTGGTTACCATATCTATTAATCCTAAAGCTTCCACAGAACCATGTTCCGATTCGACATGTTTTGGATCCAATATTTCCGTTGATAGCATCTGGTATCCTCCACATATTCCGAATACTGGTATTTCTTTTGATATTTCTTTTATTCTATCAAATGCTCCTGTTTTTTTAAGTTCCTCTATGTCATCAACAGTGTTACGTGTTCCCGGAATAATAAGTGCGTCGAGTCCTTCAAAGTCTTCATATATACTGACAAGCTTAATTCCCACATCCGGTTCATAATCAAGCGGATCTATATCTGTGAAGTTTGCTATTTTTGGAAGCCTTAAGGTTCCTATTGTAATTTTCTCGTTTTCACTGAATTGATGTGTGGTTAATGATGCTGAATCTTCTTCAGGTAAGTTAAGAGTTTCATCAAAAGGCATGATTCCTATTATCGGTATTCCCGTTATTTCTTCTACAGTGTCTATTCCTGATTTTAGCACATCTGCATTTCCTCTGAATTTGTTGATTATTACTGCTTTAATTCGTTTTCTGTCCTCTTCAGGAATTAAGAAATAAGTTCCCACAATGGATGCAAACACTCCTCCCTGGTCTATATCTGCCACCAATACCACGTCGGCATCAGTAATTCTTGCCATTAGCATATTGGCCAAGTCTTTATCATACATGTTGATTTCTGCAGGAGAACCTGCACCTTCCAATATGATTATATCATAATCCTCTTTCAATTTGTTTAACGAATCATTTATTGCTTTTAATGCTTGTTCTCTGAAGTTATTCTGATAATCATCAAATCTCATATCACCTGCAGGTTTTCCCTGAACGATAACCTGTGATAGAAAATCTCCCTTAGGTTTGAGTAGTATAGGATTCATATTACAGTTTGGTTCTATACCTGCTGCTTCTGCTTGCATAACCTGTGCTATTGACATTTCATCGTTATCTTTCGTTGTATATGAATTTAATGACATGTTTTGTGATTTGAATGGTGCAACTCTGTAACCTCTTCGTGAGAGTATATTACATAGAGCTGCTACTGTCAATGTTTTACCGGCGTTTGATGATGTTCCCTGGAACATTATATATTTCATTCTTATGTACCCACCTAATATAATTATTAATATTCATTTCTATTTATCTAATTAATTTGTAAAAAATATTTTGTTTTAAATTTTTATATTTATATCGTTATTAATTAAATTGATTTGGATGAGAAGTTATAAACGAAGTTTTTAAATACTTTTCGTTATTTAATTTGGTAATATTGCAATAAGATATAATAATCATAAATAACATAATTATTATGAATGAAAAATAATATGACTCAAATATGATTACACTAGATATCTTTTTAATAAACGGAGGGATTTTCATAACAAAATTAAACAATGTAGGTACTGATATTGAAATTATAGATGATGAAGTTATAGTACCTGAAACAGATGAAAATACAGTTGAATATAAAGAAACCCCCAAAGAAAATATAGAAGAATCCGATAAAGAGCCAGAATTTACATCTATTGAAGAAGAAACTGACTCTGAAGAAAACACAGTAGAAAACAGTGCTGAAGACGTTGCTACAGGTAAAAGCACAGAAATTGATCCTAATGATTACGTTGACACAAAAAATATTGAAATACCACCAATGTTAATAGACCAGATTATAGGACAAGAAGAAGCCGTTGAAAAGATTAAAAAGGCAGCTAAACAAAGAAGAAATGTTCTGCTGATTGGTGAACCAGGTATTGGTAAATCAATGATTGCTAAAGCAATGGCAGAACTATTGCCGCCTGAAGACTTACAGGACATCCTGATATACCCTAACCTTGAAGATGCCAATAATCCATTGGTTGGAGTTATGCCAGCAGGTCAAGGAGCAAAAATAATCGAAAGTACAAAAAGAAGCGTGAAAGGACAGGAAGAAAAGAAAAACATTATTACAATATCAATAATTGGACTGATTATGGCCATAGGATTTGTTACAGGCCAATTTTTAGAAGCAATTATTGCAGTAGGTATTGTTTTCTTTGTATTATACCAAATAAAGCCTAAAAACACACAATCTGCTCCAAAATTACTGGTAAACAGTGACGGTAAAAAAGTTGCTCCATTCGTTGATGCAACGGGAGCACATGCAGGAGCATTGCTTGGTGATGTAAGACACGACCCATACCAATCAGGAGGTCTTGGAACTCCGGCTCATGAAAGAGTAGAATGCGGAATGATTCACAAAGCAAACAAGGGTGTTTTATATATCGATGAAATTGGTACCATGAGCATGAAAACACAGCAGCAATTACTCACTGCACTGCAGGAACACAAGTTCCAAATAACCGGTCAAAGTGACAACAGCAGTGGTGCAATGGTAAGAACCGAAGCCATTCCATGTGACTTTGTATTGGTCGCTGCAGGTAACCTTGAGGTACTTAAGGATATGCACATAGCACTAAGATCCAGAATCAGAGGATACGGTTNNCGGTTATGAAGTATTCATGAAAGATACAATGAAAGATACTCCTGAAAACCGTAAGAAATTAGGCCAATTCGTTGCCCAGGAAGTGGAAAATGATGGAAGAATCCCTCATTTCACTAAAGAGGCTGTGGCTGAAGTTATTAAAGAAGCTCAACGTAGGGCAGGTAAAAAAGATTCTTTAACCCTTAAATTAAGAGATCTTGGTGGACTTGTACGGGCTGCTGGTGATGTGGCCGTGGAAGAAGATGCAAGTGAAGTTACTGTTGAACATGTTTATGAAGCTAAAAAACAATCCAGAACACTTGAACAACAAATCGCTGACAGATACATTGTACAAAGAAAAGAATACAGTGTATTTAATAACGAAGGTTCAGCTATCGGTTGTATTAATGGTTTGGCAGTAATAGGTAATTCCAGTGGTATTGTTTTACCAATTGCAGCAGAAGCAGCACCATCCCAAAGTAAGGAAGAAGGAAAAATTATTGCCGCAGGAAAACTTGGTGACATAGCTAAAGAAGCAGTGCAGAATGTTGGTGCCATAATCAAGAAAAGCATTGGTAAAGACATTTCCAACTATGATATACACATACAGTTTGTACAGTCATATGATGGAGTGGAAGGAGACAGTGCAAGTGTATCAATGGCAACTGCAATCATATCAGCCATTGAGGACATACCAATCGACCAGACATTAGCATTAACCGGTTCTTTAAGTGTCAGAGGTAATGTTTTACCGGTAGGTGGAGTCACTTACAAGATTGAAGCGGCTGCAGAATCCGGCATGAAACGTGTGCTTATTCCTGCTTCCAACAAGGATGATGTTTTAATTGAAAAAAGATATCAGGATAAAATTGAAATCATACCTGTCAACACATTAATTGAAGTGCTTGAATATGCACTTGTCGGTCCTAAAAAAGAAAAGTTTATCAAGGATTTGAAGCAAAATAAAATAGAAAAAATCAAGGATATCATACCAAAAGCTTCAGATATTCTTAATTCAAATCCTTCATCATCAAAAAATTAGGATTTATTCCTAATAACTTATTTTTTTAAATTGAAGAGATATCCGCCTAGAAAGAAAGAATCATATTGAGTTATAACATGAAAAACATTATAGTCATGAAAGACTAATTACAACATATTAGAGAAAAAAGTATAGATCATAAATAAATGACACGCCCGTGTCTTTAATTAAGTCCAATACGAACTAGAAAATAATTATATTAAGGAGCTAAACAAAATGGAAAAATTGAAATTTAAGGACTTAAACATATCCCCGGAGATACAGAAAGCAGTAGAGGATATGGGATTTGAAGAAGCTTCACCAATACAGTCTTTAGCTATACCACAAATATTAGCACATAAAGATGTTACAGGACAAGCACAAACTGGAACTGGAAAAACGGCAGCATTTGGAATACCGTTACTGGAAAACCTTGATAGCGATAATAAAAAATTACAAGCAATGATTTTATGTCCTACCCGTGAATTAGCAATCCAAGTAGCAGAAGAATTAAGAAAACTATCCAAATATTTACCAAAAATAGACGTTTTACCAATATATGGTGGTCAACCAATCGATAGACAGATTAAAGCATTGCAAACAGGTATACAGGTAATTATCGGTACACCCGGTAGAGTTTTGGATCATATTGAAAGGGGTACTATCAAGTTAAACAATGTTAAAACGGTCATTCTTGATGAAGCAGATGAAATGCTGGATATGGGTTTTAGAGAAGACATTGAATTTATTGTAGAAGATATTCCTGATAACCGTCAATTCCTTTTATTCTCTGCTACCCTGCCACCAGAAATTATGCAACTGGCTAAAAGATATCAGAACAATCCTGAAATTGTTAAAATTACCCAACATGAATTAACAACCCCTGATGTTGAACAAAAGTATTATGAAGTTAAAGAAGATATGAAATTAGAGTTATTATCCAGAATATTGGATTTGAATAATTTTGATTTATCCCTTGTCTTCTGTAATACCAAAAGAAAGGTTGATAAACTTGTTAGTCATTTGCAAATCAGAGGATATTTGGCAGATGGATTACACGGCGATTTAACACAGAACCAAAGAGACAGGGTAATGAAAAAGTTTAAAACCGGCAATATAGAAATACTGGTTGCAACTGATGTAGCTGCACGTGGAATAGATGTAAGTGATGTGGAAGCAGTTTTTAATTATGATATTCCAAATGATAACGAATATTACGTACACAGGATAGGCCGTACAGGTCGTGCAGGAAAGAGTGGTAAAGCCTTCAGTTTTGTTTCCGGACGTGAAATTTACCAGTTGAGAGACATTCAAAGATATGCCAATACAAAAATTGATCAGGCACCTATTCCATCCATTAGTGATGTTACGGAAGTTAAAAAGGATAATTTCATTGACCAGCTTAAAAAACGTATCGAAACAGAAAATATCTCCAAGGAAATTTATATTATTGAAAAACTTATTGAAGAGGATTATAACTCCATTGATATTGCGGCAACGCTGCTTAAGGGAATAATGGAAGACAGCAAGTACAAAGAGGAAGAGTTCGGTGATACTGATGCTCATGAGGGCTTCGTAAGATTCTTTATGAGTGTTGGAAGAATACAGGAAATGACTGTCAATACCATTATTAATTCTATTCATGAAAAAACAGGACTAAACGGTCATCAAATTGGTAGCATTGACATTTTTGATAATTTCTCATTTGTTGAAATTCCTGATGCCAGTGCTTCTGATTTCTATAGGTTTATGGGTGAGACATATATTGAAAATAAGCATGTTCACATAGAACCTGCACGTCCTCGTGAAAAATCCCAACACAATTCCAATGAGAATAAATTCAAAAACAATAAACGTAACAGAAAAAGCAGGAAATTTAATCCGCATCGTAATGATAATTATCCTAAAAAGAATTTTAAACAGGATAACTACAACAGTAGAAACAATAATTCTAATGAAAAAGAAAATTTCAATGCTAAAAGCAATTATAGAAAAAACATTTATAACGGTAGTACTTACCGTAAAACCAGTTATGGTAAGGAAAGTTATAGGAACAATGACTATGATGATAGTTATAGAAAAAATAGTTATAGAAATGATGAATTTGATTTTTAAATCATCATTTTCTCTTTTTAATTAAAAATACTTGTTTTATAATGATTTTAAGTGTTCTGCTATTGTTTTTGCAACACTTATGAATGACACATCACTTTTTAACGTGTTTGTTCCCTGTACACTGTGTGCTCCTGCAGAGTTGATTTTTATTACAGCATCATTCACCAGTACCGGATGTACACATATAACATCAACCGATACAGCACCCTGTTCCTTGAGGATGTTTATTGCATTTACTATTGTTCCACCAGTACTTATTATGTCATCTATGATTACAACCCTTTTATCCTGTACTGATATGTTTTTGGTTTTTGTTTCAACTACTTCCGGTGATAACCTTACTTTTTCCAGGTAGTCATAGTCTGTTTCTATTATTGTTGCTATTTCTTTTGCAAAGTTTATTGCACCTTTATCAGGTGCCAGTACCACAGGTTTTACGTCAAATGTTTCTTTTATGTGCTGGGCTATTGCCGGCATTGCAGATAGGTTATCTACAGGTATATCATATAAGTCACATATGCTTTCTTCATGCAGGTTTATTGAGATTAATCGTTTTACTCCCATTGCTTGCAGGAGTTTTGCAGTTGCTTTTGCCGATATGCATTCTACTTCCTTGAATCTACGTTCCTGTCTACTGTATCCTAGATATGGAGATACTACTGTAATGTCTGTTATGTTCATATCGTTTAATGTGTCTAATATGAAGAACAGTTCCATCATGTTTTCATCTTGAGGATATCCTGTTGATTGAACTATTATTACCCTTTCATCTTCAGGTATTTCCTCCTTTATTCTCAAATATCTTTCTCCATCAGGAAACTTCTTGGTTTCTATGGAACATAATTTATCATCCATTTCTATTGCTACTTGACTAGCCAGTGCCTGTGATGCAGATCCGCCAATTATCACTTGTATTCGCCTCTTCTGATATATAATAGTTATTGTATTTTTAATATAATGTTAATTACATTATTAATAATGGGTATGTTTCCCCTTCCTAAAAAAATTTTCTTTAATAACATTGTTAAATAATGAGACATAATATATAATTTAAATAATATAATTATAAATGTATAATAAGAATAAAAAATCGAAATGTAATAATAAAAAATATTATATATGATTGGAGTAAATAACCATGCATGAATTATCCATGGCAAATAGTATGGTGGAAGCCATATTAGATACTGCAAAGAAAAATGGTGCAATTAAAATAAACGAAGCAGTTTTTGAAGTTGGAGAACTCACAATGCTAAATCCTGAACAGTTAAAGTTCATGATGGACATTCTAAGAGAAGGCACAATCTTTGAAGATGCTGAAATAGTTATTAATATGATACCTGTAGAAGTAGAATGTGAATCCTGTGGTTTTACTGGAGAAACAAAAACTGATGAAAACATGGATCATTTAATGACAGTTGCAACATGCCCAGAATGTGGCAATACACGAGTACACATATTACAAGGACAAGAATGTACTGTAAAAACAATAAAAATAGAAAGGGAAGATGAAAATGCATAATGTAGCAAGTATTGAAATAGAACAAGATATTATACAGGCTAATGATAAATTAGCATACGGAAACAGAACAAAATTTGATGAAAAAGGAGTATTTGCAGTAGACCTGGTAGGTGCTGTAGGATCTGGAAAAACTTCACTACTCGAAACACTCATCGATGAAATGGATGACGATATTGCAGTAATCGCCGGAGACATATTAAGCAAATTCGATGCAAAAAGAATTGAAAACAAAAATGTTCCGGTAAAAGGATTAAACACAGGTAAAGAATGCCACTTAGATGCTCATCTTATTGGACACGCATTACCTGATGTACCATTGGACGATATTTCCATATTATTCATAGAAAACGTTGGAAACCTTATCTGTCCTGCAGATTTCAATCTTGGAGCACACGTAAGAACAGTGATTATCAGTGTAACCGAAGGTGATGACACGGCAGAAAAACACCCTATGATATTCAAAGGTGCAGACATGGCCATAGTCAACAAAGTAGACTTAGCCGATGCCGTAGGTGCCGATGCCGATAAAATGGTTCAGGACATTAAAACAATAAATCCTGACATCCCTGTAGTTAAATGTAGCCTAAAAACAGGTGAAGGGGTACAGGAAATCATTGACTTATATAAAAAATTTCAAAACCAATAGTCTCTAAAGACTAAACTTTTTTTACTTTTTCTTACAGAAACGGAAGTTTTACTATGAAAGTATGGATAGATATTGTTAACACACCACATGTACGCTTTTTTAATGGAATAATTAAGAGATTAAAAGCTGATGGGCATGAAATACTTATTACTGCACGAGATTATTCCAATATTCATGATTTGTTGGATATTTTTGGATTAGAATACACTTCTATCGGCAATCATGGTGTCAGCCTTGAAGAAAAATTGTTATCAAGTACTAAACGTGCATATGAACTATCCAAATTCATAGCAAAAGAAGACATTGATATTGCAATTACCAAACATTCAATTGAACTGCCTCGCGTAGCATTCGGACTGGGTATTCCCAATATTTTCGTATTGGACAATGAACATGCCATCGCAGCCAACAAATTAACACTTCCACTTACAAACAAATTGATTATTCCGGAGATATTTGATGTGTGGAACACCATTCATTTTGGTATGAACCCAAATGATATTGTCAGATACAATGGTACTTGTGAAGTAACCCATCTGGAGGATTTCAAGTATAACGAAAACATACTGGAAGACTTAGGTATAAAATTAAATAATGATAAGCTTATTTTAATGAGACCTGAACCCTCACTTGCATCTTATCTGGATGCCGACTGTACAAAAAGTGTTCTTTCACCAATAGTTGATGCGCTTAAGGACCAGGCAGATATTCTTGTAATTCCAAGATTTAAAACACAGGGAGAAATATTTAAGGACATGGAAAATGTTCATATTATTCAAACACCTATTGACACATTCAGTTTAATGAAGAAAGCTGATCTTGTAATTGGTGCTGGTGGAACAATGAACAGGGAATCTGCATTGTTGGGAACACCAGTTATATCATGCTATCCTGGAAAACAATTATCTGTAGATTCCTATTATATCAATAAAGGATTAATGAAAAGGTCTAAAAACTTGGATGAAATTATCAGATTATCTAAGGAGTTATTATCTAAAAAACCGGAGAATATTGAATTAAAAACTGATAATCTTATTGATTTGATTGTTGATGAAATATATAAAACTTATGATAAATATCATGAATAAAATAAAAACAGTGGACTAGTCGAGATTTGAACCCGAGGCCTCCGCCATGCCAAGGCGACACTCTACCAAGCTGAGCTACTAGCCCATAATTCCTACATAATATTATGTTTAACCAATATAATAAACTTACCTATTTTTTAACCATTTTAAAAACACATCCATACCAAAGAATTTTAATAATACCAATTATTAATATAAATATAGTAGAATAATTTAAGAAAAAATGATTCTCTTAATTATTAAAAAAAAAGATTTTATATTTAAATTAAATATTAAAGGACAGATGATTATATGGCATTAATAGCTTCAAGTCACTTAATATTAATTTTAGAATTTGCTATACTGATACATGTGGGAGTTTTATTATTATTAAACTTCATTCCATTGAACTTTAGTTTAGTATTTGTTCTATCATTGATTTTAGGTGTTGGAATAACGGTTCTTTTTGGTATAGATGCAGCGTGTCTTATCCTGCCAATGTTTAATCATCACGAATTCACACACCCCTACGGTCCATTAGCAGTACTGGTTGTGGTAACGTCGTGGTCGATAATCCCCGTTATAGAAGATCAAGGTTCGAAAACGTCAAATATTAAATTATTAGTTTACTTAATAACTTTTGGTATAACTCTTTTCGGAGCAGTTGTACACCGTGATTTCTTAATCATGTGGGTACTTGGTTTAGTTACTGGTTTCTTAATAATCAGTAAAAACTTCAAAAGAGAAAATTCATATTTAACACTACGGAATGTATTTCTGATAATAATCGGTATAATAGCAATATTCGGATTGATGGAAATTTTAGCTCAAGTATTGGGTATGGAAATTATTAGTCCGCTTTCAAGAATAAATCGTATGAGTAACAACCAATTATCCAGTATTAAACTGGTTTTAGGAAATACTAACCTATTTGGACACACAGCTAATGCCACATACTGGGGAAACGCTGGTCTTGGAAATAGTGACGGTTACATATCATTACCTTTAACATTCATAACATTGTTCGGTTTACCATTACCATTGTTCTATGGAATACTTGTAACTAAGAAAGACGTAGTTGATTATTTCCTACCAGGAATATTTGGATTTGGTTTCGACTTTGGTTACATTTTCCTAATTGTAATGATAATATGGATTTTAACTGTCATACTGATTGGAGTAAATGTACTTAATAAATATAGAGTGCAGCGTGAGCGTGGAAACAAGAAATACCTTGGACGTGAGGCGTTACTTACAGGATCGTTAGCGGCATTTATTGCACAGACAGTACTGGGACTGTTCATTATTACCAGGACGATAAACGGTTCAGCACTTGTAACGTACCTGTTCATTAGTGCAATGGTAGTTGCTCATGTAGTTACAACAAAAAGATAATTTTTCACCCCCCAAAAAATTCTTTTATTTTTTTCCGGAAATTTTGATAAAAAAAATTTAATATTTTTTCAATACATAATTATTATTATAAATTCAATAACATGTTTAGGATATGAAAATGATGAACATTATTACAACAGTGGTTGGTAGTTATCCCTCTAATTGCTTTGAAGCCAAATCTTTTAATGAGAGAATTAGTAAGTCACTGGGTTTATTTGATTCGTATAAGAAAGCTATCATTGCATCCGTTAATGCATTCGTAAGGTCAGATATTGATATTATATGTGATGGACAGGTACGTGGGGATATGGTGAAGATATTTGCCAGTAAAATTAACGGATTTAGAATTGATGACAATACTGCCTATATTAAGGGTAAAATTACTCCTGCAGCCCATCCGATATCTGTTAGAGATTTTCAGCTGGCATTCAAAACTGCAAAGTCTCTGGATAAGAGATTTAAATTGAACGCTTCATTAGAAGATATTTTTAATCATGAATCCAAGGGTGTAAAGGGTATTCTTACTGGTCCTACGACACTTACCCATTCATCGTTGATTGAGAATTTTTATTCAAGTCGGGAAAATGCCATTTATGATATTGCGAAGGCTTTGCTTGTTGAAGCTAAGGAACTTGAAAAGGCTGGAGCCTGTGCTATTCAGATTGATGAACCTTTCATATCCATTGGTGCTGAAGATATCAATGTTTCTAAAGCCGCTGTTGAGATGATTAGTGAAGAATTGGATATCCCAGTAATATTACATGTTTGTGGTGATTTGGAGAATGTTATGAGTAATCTTCTTGATTTTGAAGTTGATATTCTTGATTTGGAATTTTCGGGTATGCCTGAAAATATAGGAACACTGAAGAAACATTGGAAATCCAGTTACGATAAGAATATTGGTATTGGTTGTTTGAATACTAAAATGAAGGCTGTTGATAATAAGGATGACGTTCTGGAAACTGTTCGTGAAGTACAGAAAATAATTAAACGTGACAACATTATTATTGACCCTGATTGTGGTATGAGGATGTTGGAAGATGAACTAAGTATTGGTAAATTGAATATTTTAAAAGAGATTAGAGCGGAAGGTATATAATATGGCAAAATTTATTCGTACAAACAATATAGCAAATGCATGGTTAACCTGTGTTAAGAAGATTATGCTTGAAGGTCATGAGGTTACAGATGAAAGAGGTAGTTTAACGAAGGAAATTCAGAACGTTATGATTGAAATTACTGATCCCAATGACAATACCATTCCTGAGTGTTCTCCATGGCATGATGACAGACTTGAAACATATAAGCAGGAACTGCTGGATCCTAATAATGATCAGGGCTTTGTTTACACTTATGGTAATCGTCTTCGCCAATACTTTGATATTGACCAGATAGATAAATGTATAGAAAAACTCAACAATTGTCGTGAGTCCCGTCGTGCCATTGCCATCACTATTGATCCAATCCAGGACAATAAGGTTGATGAGATTCCTTGTCTTCAGGAGATTGCATTCCTGATTCGTGACGATAATCTTTATATGACTGATTTCTTCCGCAGCAATGATTGTGGTGGAGCTACTTTCCCTAATCTCTTTGGTATTCGTGAAGTTGGGTATTATGTTGCTGAAAACACCAATACTGAACTTGTTAACATGGTACATCATGCCATGAGTCTTCATATTTATGAACATGACTGGGACAAGTGTAAGGAAATCTTAAAGAAATGGTAATTTCGTTGGACAATTCTTTTCATCATACAAAAAACAATACTGAACCCTGTAAAATTATGATTCCCAAAAAAATTATTGGATATTATAGTTTCTATGGCTATTCAGACAACAAAAAAAATATTTAAAAAAAAGCATAAAATAATTGTTTATAACTATAAATGGTTATTAAATAGGTGTTAATATGCACAATAGAATAGAATAGCAAAAAAATTTGCTAAAGCCATCCAATCGGAATATATACAAAAAATAATATTGTATGGTTCCGTAGCACGTGGTGATGATCAAGAGGATTCTAATATCGATATTTTAATTATTTCAGATAATTTTGAGGATATTGAAGACAAAGTAGCGGATGAAGTTATAAATGTAATATCTAATAATAATGAATATCTTTCAACTCGGATTATGAGTAAGGAACATTTCGAAAAAACTAAAAAATTCTCTTTTTTAACGAATGTTTTGAAAGAATGTGTTTTGATTGGATGAAATTTAGAATATCATCCAAATATTATTTTATGCATAATCTTGTTTTTTGTGATTTTTAAGTTTTCCACAAAATTTAATATTAATAAATGTTATAGTAAACGTATAATTAAATATTGAAGTTAAACAGACAATTATAAACTAATATTGAACTACGATAAACTATTATTTAGGAGAAATTGTTATGAGTGAAAGTATGAATGTTGCAGCAAAGAAAATTGCTGATAAAATGGTTGCAGATGCAGATAAGCTTAAACTGGTAGCATCCACATTATCCAATGGAACACAGGTCATTGACTGTGGTGTTAATGCTAAAGGAAGTATTAAGGGAGGAGAACTGTTTACCAAAGTTTGTCTTGGTGGAATATGTGATGTCGGTATTTCCATTCCCGGAGATTTAAGTGACATTATGGCAATGCCTGCCGTTAAAGTTAAAACTGATTTTCCTGCATTAACCACTCTCGGTTCACAGAAAGCAGGATGGAAGATTGAAGTGGATGACTACTTTGCAATGGCATCCGGTCCTGCACAGGCACATAAATTCAGTGATGATGAAATATATAAGATTACCGGTTATACAGAGGATAGTGACATTGCAGTTATTACTTTAGAATCAAATAAACTTCCTACAGAGAATGTAGCACAGTTTATTGCAGATGAATGTGGTGTCAAAACAGAAAATCTCACTATCCTTGTTGCACCTACAGCTTCCCTTGTCGGTTCCATACAAATTTCCGGTAGGGCATTGGAAGTGGGTATTTACAAAATGTATGAAGTCATGAACTTTGATGTTACAAAAATTACATATGCTGCAGGTATTACTCCTATTACTCCTGTTGATCCGGACAATCTTAAGGCAATGGGCAAAACCAATGATGCCATAATATTTGGTGGTAGAACTTATTATTATATTGAACCGGATGAAGGAGAAAGCCTGGAAGAATTAGCTACTACCTTGCCATCCTCATCCTCTGAACATTACGGTAAAAGTTTCCTTGAATTCTTCGAAGAAGCTGATGGTGACTTCTATAAAATACCTAAGGAAGTGTTTGCACCTGCACAGGTTATCGTTAACGATATGGTGACCGGTGAAATGTTCCACACAGGTAGTATTGACTTGGAAAGGCTTAAGAAATCCTTTGAAGTAAAGGAAGTTAAATTTTTATAAATTAAATTTATTTAAGAGTTGTTAATTGATGACAAAAAGAATAGGTATATGTAGCACGACATTTGCCCGTTATGATATGGCAAGTGCTGCCGTTAAACAGATTAAAAAGCAAGTTACTGGTGTTAAATTTATTAAATCATACGTTCCTGGCGTAAAGGATTTGCCTGTTGCAGCCAAGAAACTTATTGAAGAGGAAGACTGTGATATTGTAATGGCTTTTGGTATGCCTGGCGGAGAGAAGATTGATAAACTATGTGCTCATGAGGCCAGTACTGGTCTTATTCAGGCACAGCTTATGACAAATACTCATATTTTGGAAGTTTTTGTTCATGAAGATGAAGGTTATGATGAAAAGGATTTAAAACAATTAGCATATAATAGAGCAACACAACATGCAGACAATCTTGTTAAAATGCTATTTAAACCAGAACAGATGAAACGTGAAGCCGGTACTGGTGTTCGTGAAGGCAGAGAAAATAAAGGTCCTTTATAACTAGATTAACAACTTTTTAATGATTTTAACCTCCAATTTTTTGACTTTTTTTAATGCTGTATTAGCACTTTAATTTATCATAAGTTATATCAGAAATGAATGTTTTAAAAAATTTTTAAAAATCTGTTAACCAGTTTAATAGAACATTTCTTGAAAATAAGAGTTTACTGATGAGAATTAAAAAATGTTTTAAAAAAATAAAAATAGTACATGCTTTATTAAAAATAGCCTTAATTAATATTCAATACCAATAAAAATAAGGATTATAATCTTTTCTTAAAAATATTGCAAATAGTAAACAATATTCAATAAATCTTAAAAAATAATACCATAAAATATAATATATAGCAAATATATAGTAAAAAGTATATGATGAATAATAACGAGCAAGAGTTAAAACTTAGACTTTCAACACTAGACTGCAACACATCAACCAAATACTATCAAGTAACCCAAACACTCGATGAACAACAAAAACTCAAAATAAAAACTTACTTCAAATACTATACTCCTGAAAATTTTGAGAACCTTGACAATGTCGCTGGAAAAACAACAGGTTGGATGTGCAAAAGTGAAGATGTCAAAGCAGTGGAAGAATTATTGGGAATAACGAAAACTATTGAAAAACAGAGAGCAAACTTGGAAAAAATTCAAAGAAGAAGTGCAAGTAACGTATCAAATGTTTTTGATAGATATTCACTAAGTTTTTCAAAATAAAACTTCCAAACTCTTTTTTTATCAAATAATAAACAACTATTTTTACAAACCCCATTACATAGTGTATTTTCAAATAAGTGGGAATAAACTGTTTTTAACAAAACTCATTAGCTAATTCTTTGAAAAAATAATTATAATTATATTAGATTCTTTATAAATATATTAATTAAAATAATGATACGGAGGATAAAAATGAGTAAAAACCTCAAAAAAATAATACTCTTCTTGGTTATAGTGGTTATTACAGTGGGAATAGCCAGTGCAACAAACAGCACCGACACAACCACACAGCACCAAATAACAAACCAAGAACACGACACAACAGCAGTTAACATTAATGATCAGACAAATCCAATCAAGAAAACAATAACAAAAAACGCCAACACAACAACCAAAGAAGCAACCAACACCTACACAACAACAGCAAACAATTACAACGAACTGGTTAACAAAGTAAACCAAGCAAAAAACACAAATTATGACACATACACGATTAACCTAAAAAAAGGAACATACAATGCTACAACTACAATAAACTGGAACAATACAAAAGGAACTAAAAAACTGATTATCAACGGAAATCAGGCAAAACTAAATGGAGAAAAATGCACATATTTAATGCAAATCGGAAAGAATTATGAAGTAACATTAAATAAGATAAAAATATCAAACTTTGATAATAAAATCGAGTATTCATACCGAAACAATTGTACAATATACTCAGAAGGAGTGCTAACAGTCAACAACTGTGAATTCATAAACAATACCTCATGGAGTGGAGGAGCAATCTCCTCAAAAGGAACATTAACCATAAACAATTCCAAATTCACAAACAACAAAGCAGAATATGGGGGAGCAATATATTCTGAATATGGAAAACTAATAATTAACAATTCCAAATTCACAAACAACAAAGCATCAACAGGGGGAGCAATCTATTCATACATTGGAAAAGCAACAATTACAAATTCCGAATTCACAAGAAATACTGCACAATACTCTAGTGGAGTAATATACACATGCGATGGAACACTATCAATATACAATTCTACATTCAGTAGCAATACCGCGGCCAGTGGAGGAGTAATGACCACATCCTGCAGAACCGTAACAACTATCAATAACTCCAAATTCAACAATAACCGGGCAAACTTTTTTGGTGGAGCATTGAACCTAGACGATGATATTTCAACAACAATTAACAACTGTGAGTTAACAAACAATACAGCAGATCATGGAGGAGCAATAATAATATATTCACCTATATTAATAACAATCACTAAAACAACGTTTACAAACAATACGGCAAATAGTAAAGGTGGTGCAATCAATATAGACAATGGAAAAATAACAATAAAGAATTCCGTATTCAATAAAAACGCTGCTGACATCGGAAAATCATTATACTTAGAACGTGCAAACATTGATTCAAGAAACAATAACTTTACAGGAAAATATTCACAGGAAATAAAATTAAATGGTGGAAATTTAACAATAAACAACAACTACTTCAATAATGAAAAGATAAGCAAAAAATTATCAAACCTACAAATTAATGTATACCTCTCCAATTCGGATATTTTAATTGGAGCTCCCGTTAATATCTGTGGATATGTCATTGGTGACAAGGATATTGTGGGAAAAGAAGTTATCATTAAGGTAAACAACGAAACATTTACTACAAAAACAGATGAAAACAGTTATTATTCCCTGGACTATAAAACGAAAAAGATTGGAAAGAACAAGGTAACTGTAACATATAAAAAGACCAAAGAATATGATTCCAACAGTATTACGGATGAATTTAATGCTAAAAATCCTGTGAATATCATTATCTACAAGATACCTGTTGCAACAAAAGGAGAAGTAAGTAAAATCAGTGGAAAACTATTATCCAACAACAAGGGCATTAAAGGAGCAACGGTTACAATAGATGTTAACGGCAAGATATTCACTACAAAAACCTACTCATCAGGATACTTCAAAATCAATTACACTGTTCCGACATTCAACCAACGAACTGTGAAAATATCATATAACGGAAGCTCAATTTACCTTTCCGCAACAAACAAGACAACATTCAAAGTAAAACAAAAAACCAAGATAAACATATTAACCAAAGGAAATGTAAACAGTGGCAAAACAGTTAAAATTAGCGGACAACTAAGGTTAACCGACAACAAAGGAGTCAAAGCACAAACAGTGACAATCACTGTAGGATCCAAAAAATACACCACAAAAACATACTCCAGCGGTTATTTCACAATAGATCATATCTTTGATAACAGCAAAAGCAAAATTACGGTTAATGTTGCTTTTAATGGAAGCACAAACTACCTGGCATCCAATGCAACCACAACTCTTACAATAGTTAAAACTTAATTGTTTTAATATTATCCTCCTTTCTTTATTCTTTTTTTGGTGTTCTTAAAATTAATTATAATGAGGTTTAATGGTTTTACACTAATTCTTCCATTATCTTCTCCATGTGTTTCCGCATTTTGTGCAACGGTAGAATATTGTTGTTGCTTCGTCTGATTTTCTTGTCTGTACCATCCACCATTCAAGTTCCCTGTTATGACATCTGTAACATAATCCCTTGGTTGTTGGCATTGTGTTTACTGTATCTCCCGTTACTATTAATTGGCGTTTGTCTGATACGTCCTGCTGAATGACGTAGTCTTTCTTCTTTTCTTCCGTGATCGTTTTCTCGTATCCGCATTTAAGGCATTTTATCCTGTTATGCTTTGGCAGTAACACTTTTCCACACTTTGGACAGAATTCCATATATTTTCTCCATTAATATTCAATAGGTATTTATCTATTTTTCAACCTATATAAACAACAATATTATATAATGTAATAAACAAATATTGTATAGTATATAGATTATAAATTGTTATTTCATAAAATTATAATCTAATGTTATTATATGAAAATATGGGAATCATCTTCCCAGTTTAATGACTGTAATAAGACAAAATACTGATTAATAAAAAAATATTCTGTTATCAGTATTTTTGAGGGATACTGTCCCTTAATACACAATTAAAAAAATAAATTGGATGTGGCCGACTGGCTGAACAATGAGGTGTATATTAATGTATAAACATATGCAAGACGCATGGAAAAACCCAAGTGAATCAT
>MVAA01000104.1:782-4822 GCA_003266105.1 Methanosphaera sp. rholeuAM6 | reverse complement strand
ATGGGTGTTAACAAAATTTCAGGTGCAAAATCCATTCAGAGAATGGCAGAAGAACGTGTTGCACGCAAATACCCTAACTTAGAAGTACTCAATTCATACTGGGTTTGGGAAGATGGTAAAGCAAAATACTATGAAGTAATCCTGGTTGATCCACAACGCCCTGAAATCCAACACGATAACAAAATCAACTGGATATGCAGTAAAAAACATACAAGACGTGCATTCCGTGGTTTAACAAGTGCTGGAAGAAAAGGAAGAGGATTACGTCACAAAGGTAAAGGTGCTGAAAAGGTTAGATAGATGATACATAACATTTCCTATCGAACTTTTGTTTATGGAACCGAAGATGAGGATAAGGTGATGACTGCCATCAGTTATCTCTTTCCCAATCCTTTGCCTGAGAAAGCCGTAAATGAAGATCATTTTGGTAACAAAATCATAGTATTGTCAGATAAGATTACCAAAAAAAGAACTAACAAAGACATTGTATCGTTCCTTAATGATAAGTTGTCTGATGAGGATAAGAAAACTCTTAAGGAAGAATTAAGTCGCCGTATGGATGAGAAGGGGAATTTATTCCTTAGATTTGATAAACAGTCTGCTTATGATGAAATTCTTAAGTTAACTTATTCCGGTGATGCGATACATGTTAAGATAAAAATTGCTAGTTATCCTGTAAGTAAAGAGAATGCAATTGAGGTTGCTCGCAAACTCTTTAACTTCCTATAACTAAAAATTTTTTTCATACCAATAAATTAGGACAATAATCATATGACTATTTTTTACGATTTTAATGTTGCTCCAAAGATGGAAGTTATTGAAACTTTGGAAAAGTTTAATTTTACTGGTGCCTGCATTTTTTATGACTCCAAATTGTATTATGAAGAGAAGGATATGATTCTGGAAGAGTTCAATGAGTTAAATGAATCCACTGACCTTGAATTGTATCGGGGCATTGTTATTAATGAGACCAATCCAAATTTACTTAGAAAAGAGGTTCAACGTAATTACAGAAAGGTTGACTTAATCATGGCCAATGGTGGAGATGACAAGATTAACAGAACCATCTGTGAGACTCCTCAGATTGATATTATTAATCGGCCATATCTTGATAAGCGCAACAGCGGCATCAATCATATTTTATCCAAACTTTTGGTTGAGAACAACATTAGTGTCAACATTAATCTTGTTGATATCTTAAAGCATAAGGGTTTTTTCAGGGCCAGAACTCTGAATTACATTAACCAGATGTTGATGTTGCAGCGTAAATACGGTTTCAGAACTGTTATCAGTAGCGGCAGTGAATCTTTTTATGATGTTCGTTCACCTAAAAATATTATTTTGCTAAGTCAGCTTATGGACATGGACATTGATTATGCAAAAAAATGTATAACAGAACACCCTATGAAAATAATTGAAGATATAACACTACATAAGGAAAGTATTGTTCAAGGTGTAAGAATTATAAAGGATTAAACTAATTATTTTATGGGGATGATGAAGACATGAAACTGAAAATTTTACCGCCAACACTACGAGAAAAAAAAAGATACATAGGAATAAAATTGTACAGTAAGGAAGCGTTGACAAAAGAAGAAATATACAACACACTATGGTACAACACAATTAACCTGTACGGCGAAATTGAAGCAAGCAAAATAAACCTGTGGATAATAAACTCAAAGGAAATAAGAAACCCTGATCATTTCCAGTACAACATGATAATAAAATGTCAGAGAGGATACGAAGAAAAGATGATGACTGCATTGGCCAGTATCTACAGAAACAGGACAAACAGGATTGTTGTACATACTGTTGGAACAAGCGGAACAATAAAATCACTTAATAAAAAATATAACCTCCTATAACAATCATACTCTTATTTTTCAAAAACACTTTAAAATATGAACTGTTTTTCAATGGAATTTTAAAATATTGCTTAAAATAACCTATACTTTAACAAAATTCTTTTAAATTTTATATAAAACTTAATATATAAAAAACATAAAGAATGACATGACTAAAATACTTTGTTAAATGGTGAATAAGATGTCTGAAGATTACAATGTGGAACGACTTGAAAGAACTGTTAAACTGGAAGAGATAAGAAATAAATTTATAACCCCTGTGAAAACGGAACATGACTGTAGAAAATGCAGATGTCACGGCAACAACTGGACATGTCCCCCATTTGAAGAAAATCAGAATGACATATGGGAGAAATATGAAAACATCAAAATCATAATGGAAAAATACGATTTTACAAAGAAATTCCTGGAAGAGGAAACAACTTCCGAAGAACTGATGGAATATGCCTTTGACTTGATACATGGCAAGAAAAAAGAAATAGAACCGGAATTATATCGGCTTGAAGATGAACTCAACGGTGAATTTCTGACAAGCGGTCCCTGCGTAAACTGCAGCGTATGCCAGAGAAGTCTGGGAAAAAACTGCATCATACCGGAAAAAAGAAAATATGCAATGGAATCACTTGGAGCAGATGTTGTCGGTATTGCAAGGGAATATTTTAATCTTGACCTCGACTGGATTTGTGGAAACAGGAAGGCAAAATATCTGATTATGATGGTATCGGTATTATACTGAAAAAAAAGTTGAAAAATATGGAGGGGGGGAGATTATCTTATTAATATGCATTTGCTTTCATCCTTTTTCATATCGTGATAGAATTCAAGTGTATCCTCGTTAAAGTCGATGACGTGAATCATATCGTAGAGCTCGTCATCCAGCTGGGGATTTATTTCATGCAGCTTGTTTGGATAGCCCATTATAAGTTCCTTGTTGTATGTCAGTCTCTGTTCGTTTTCAAAAATTGCCCCATAGTATATGTCTGCTTCAACGAGGTCCTGGAACATGTGACTTCCAAAGGATAACTCCGGCATGTATCCTACCTGACTGTATGATTCCTCCAGTATTGCCAGAAACTGGCTGATTTCGGCAAATGATACTGGTATTCCCAGTTCTGGAGATGATGTTCCTATTCTGCCCGGAACTATGAGCATGGAGTTTTTATCCCCTTGTTTACAGTATTCATTTATTTGTCCTATTATCCTTGCTATGGAGCTTTTCTTGGCATACGGATATTCGTAATAGTCATGTGGATCCACGTATACNNTGTCCCCAGTATCTTCCGGTATTTCTATTACTTCCTTGGTTGTTGATATCTGCAGTGGTCTGCACTGTAATAAGTTTACCACGAAGGTGTTGTCCTGACCTATGTTTACTGTATATTCTATGTCTACAGGATAATCATATGCTGTTTCAAGGGTGTTCAACAGTTCCTTCATCATTTTTATAAAATTGTCATTGTATACTATTCCGTTACAGTTTACAAATACGACCTCCCTGTTTTGTCCTCTTTCCCTTAGTCTTCTTTCTGCATCCACGTCATGCTCTATTACATTGTTTTTGGCATATCTTGGAAGTACCTTCAGACCCTCATTCACTGGTATTTCATGGATTGATACGTTTTTTATGTCTAGTATGTCCAGTGAGTGCTGTGAATATCTGTGTCGTTCTGCCACGTCAGGATGGTCTATTGCTCTTGGACGGTTCAGGTTTATGATTCTTGGATAGTCGTTTTGTGTTCTGTCGACTGCCTTTGTTCCAAGTCCCATTACCAGTCTCAGCATTCCCCTGTTTTGTTCTGTTCCTGATGTCGGCAGGTATGGACTGTATGAAAATCCTACTCCTGCCATTGTTGGGAAGAAGTAGTCTCCATAGTAGGAACCTGATACTCTCTGTACCAACAGTCCCATCTGTTCGTCCTTGTCATCCAGTTCATTCAGTACCCTGTATTCGAGTGCGGATATGTTCATCATACTGGCATATACTGTTTTTACAGCTTCTTCAAATGCTTCCAGTCTTTCTTCTATGCTTCCCTGGTTTACGCAGAATACTGATTCGTATTTTCCTGCAAATGCGTTTCCAAAACCGTCTTCAAGTAGACTGCTTGAACGTACTATGATTGGGCTTTGTCCATAGTAATCCAGTACTCTTCTGAATTCCTCTTTTATGTCATC
>MVAA01000104.1:0-742 GCA_003266105.1 Methanosphaera sp. rholeuAM6 | reverse complement strand
GGCCTGTCCTTTTCTATTATTTTTCTTGCAAGAAGCATTCCACAGGCTTTTCCTCCTATCATTCCACTTCCTACCAGTCTGTCGTATATTGCCATGTAGTCTTCGTAGTCGAAGTATTCCCTTATCTTTTCTGATACCTTTTTGTCCTTTGCCAGTATCATGTTACACATCTGGTCACATTTGTCCGATACGTTGATTCCTGTGTCGTGCAGCAGTTTGGTTGCTGTGAAGAATCTTTCCCAACTGTCCGTGTTTTGTTCGTTTCTGTTGCTTGAGTTGATAACCTTGTAGAAGTTGCTTACTTCCATTCCATCTGTCAGTGCCGTTACTTTTCCGGTTGTTGGATTGAATTTATGTCCTAAAAACATTTCCTTTGAGTATCTGTTCCATACTTTCAGCGGGTGCACGTATACGTTGTCTTTTTGTGAGTATATGTCCAGGAAGAGCTGTGTTGTTTCCCTTATTTTTGCTATTGCTTCGAATGAATGTTTTCCTCTTATTACAGGGAAGTATGCTACGGTATCCAATATGAACAGGTATGGACATGTTACTCTGAAGAAGTTTCCCATCATCAGGTCTGTTGACCATACTGACTGCAGGTCTGATAGACAGTCAAATACATAGAATGCATCATATCCTTCTTTTGTTATTATATTATGGACTTCCAGTGTGAATGATTCGAATTGTTTCATCGGATCTACTTTGTAGATTTTTATTCCGTTTCTTTCTATCATTGCAAATT
>MVAA01000048.1:1053-1858 GCA_003266105.1 Methanosphaera sp. rholeuAM6 | reverse complement strand
AAAAAAAGTAAAAAGTTTTAAAAATTATTCTAAATCAAATTGGGTTAGGAATTTAGGAATTGCCTGATTGTTGTTGATTGCATTTGTACATGAATACGTATCATATAATACATAAATCCACCAAATGAATACAAAAAGTCCAATAAAGGATGAAACACCATATTCCAATATGATTAATATTATTCCAACTGCAAACTCAACAAGACCACGTTTAACCAAACCATTATAAGCATTACCTAAATAAAATAAAAAACTTAACAATAAAGCAAGAATCATATTCTTTTGAGCCATTAAAATACCTCCATTTGCTTAATATAACAGTATATATTAATAGACTATTAAATTTTACTCCAATTTAATCCTATTCTTTAACCATTTGAGCCAATTTTTTACCTAAATCATAACATTTATCAAGATCATTATCATCAGGCACATAAATTTCCTCAATAGCTTCATCCTCCAAAACGTCAAAGCCGGCATCTGTTAAAGCTGTTGTAAGCTTAGCAATTGCTCCTCCAGCCCATCCTTTAGATGAAAACAAAGCAGCCTTTTTACGAACACCCGTATTTGCAGGACTTACACAACTCAAGTATGCCAGCAAATTGCCAATTTTAGGGTACGGATTGTTCATCATTGTAGGAACACCAAGAACAATGGCCTTACTGTCCAATATATCTGCAAGAATGTCAGATTCTGGATCATATCTGATGAAATGCATTTTAGCTTCAACACCCTCGGACATGATTCCTTCAACAATCTGATGAGCCATCTTCTGAGTAGAATGATGCATGGTTTCATAGATGAC
>MVAA01000048.1:0-1030 GCA_003266105.1 Methanosphaera sp. rholeuAM6 | reverse complement strand
GCAATCATCTTAAGATTATCAAGATAGCCTGCCTGTGTCATCTCAGCAACCTTAGCAAGCACCATAGATGCTGATAACTGCACTAAATTAGCATAGAATCTTTTTGCATGCAATTCAAGGTAACCCGGATCAACATCTACATCATACCTTTTGCTTTCACAGATGTGCTGACCGAATGCATCATTAGAAAAAAGAATACCTTCCTCATTATATAATGTGAAGTTACTGTCAGGCCAGTGTAACATAGGTGCATTGATAAATGTGAACGTTTTACCACCCAAATCAAGTGTATCACCAGTAGAAATTACATTAAATTCCTGATTAGCTAAACAGTGATGCTGTCTTTTAATACCCATACTGGCTGCCTGTGTACAATAACAGTCCACGTCAGGACATTTACTTAAAAAGTCAGGTATTGAAGCGATATGATCGTTTTCAATATGGTTAATTACAAATGAATCTATTTTAACTTCCTTATCCTCTTTTGCAAATGCATCCTCTATTCTTGCCCACATTTCAGGGAAAAAGCCGTCATATACATTGTCAATAAGTGCTACTTTTTCATCACCAAATACAAGGTATGCGTTATAGGTCATACCAGGCACTGCAAAACCGTGAAAATCACGGGCATCCCAATCAAGTGCACCAACCCAGTACACTCCATCTGCTATTTTTACTGAATCTGCTTTCATATTAACACTTCCCAATAGAATTAATAAAAATATCTTAATAATTATATTAATAAATTAATCTAATCTCACGATACTATCTAAATGTTTGTTTTTAAAAATTATTATATTTATCTGTAAAATTTATAGTTTAAAAAAATAAGTAAAATCTTTTTTTGAAGAAAAAAATAAAAATATTACCACTAATCTCTTATTTCATCAAATCGCTGAATTTTCCAATCATAGCTCTTAAAAATTTAAAACAGGCTGTAATATGAAAAAGATAATTAACTAAATACGAAGAGTTATTTTAAAAGAAGATAATAGATATGGTTTTTAAGAAGTTAATTAATAACCATAAT
>MVAA01000050.1 GCA_003266105.1 Methanosphaera sp. rholeuAM6 | reverse complement strand
CAAGCACCTCACGCAGCAAGAGGAGACGCATTTGCACTTAACCCATTAATCAAAGTTGCATTTGCAGACAACAACTTAACATTCGATTGGGCTGAACCAAGAAAATGTATCGCTAAAGGTGCAATCAGAGAATTCATGCCTTCTGGTGAACGTGATTTAATCAACCCAGCTTTATAGGTTGATTTCATTTTTGGAAATATGAAGAGAAAATATTATATATATCAAGGAATATATATAATAAGTGAAGTTTTCCAAGTAAAACTTAAGTATTGAAATATATTCAATAATAGTTAATAAGTGGAGATAGCAAGATACGACCCGTATTACGTTCGTAGATGAGGTACGATCTGCATTTTTCCATTATTTAAACTATTATTATACTTTTACTGGGAATAGTTGAGGAATATAGTATTACTTGAAAAACTCAAATCTTTAATATATTTTCCTTTTTTTAAAAAAACTTTTTTTAATAAATTCTATTTAAAACATAATTATAATTTCTATTTTTAAAACAAGATTTGTTGATAATATTTCAACAAAAAAATTAATTGGGGATTAAATTAGTAGATGTATTTACATAGATTCTTAATTACTACGTTTTCATCACAGATAACATTACCCCTATTGATAGTCATAACATTGGAACCTTTATAGTATCTGTTTTCAAATGGAGAATATTTTCCATTGGTATAAAAATTATCCAAATTAATTTTACCTTCTTTTTTCATATCCAATACAGTAATGTCGGCATCAAATCCAACGTCTATTTTTCCTTTATTTGGTATATTAAAAATTCTGGCAGGATTATGGCTGGTTAATCTAACTATTTCTTCCAGTGTCAACCTATTATTATTAACTTCGGTTAACAGTAACGGAATTGTAACTTCCAGTCCGGGTATTCCGGCAGCACTACTCCACGTATCCTTTTGTTTTTCTTCCAAGGTATGGGGAGCATGATCTGTGCCTATTGAATCAAATTCTTTTAAACATCCAATACTAATATTATAATTTTTGTCACGTAATGGTGGATTGGTTTTAGCTTTAATACCATATGTTTCGTAAGTGGAATTATCCAGGAATAAATGATGGGGTGTTGCTTCTATTGTCACATTCACACTTGTTCTGGCTTCACGTATCAGTTCTAATGTTTGTCTGGTACTGATGTGACATAAATGAATCTGCAAATTCAATTTTTTGGCAAATTCAATTGCTCTATTAACAGATATTAGCTCTGCTAAAGCACTTCTTGCATAGCTATATGATATGGTTTTATTGTTATTGTCGGGATTGCTGCTTAAGGTTTTTATATTGTAATCAACGAGATTTTTATCTTCACAATGAAGACTTAATGGTTTTTTCGTCTCAGAAACATAACTGAACATTTCATATAATTCATCGATTTCATATAAATCCATAAATATTTTATAGGATGCAGGATTTTCTGTTAATATTTCCTGAACATCTTTTCTGGTTTTTACTCCGGCATGTAAAGCAAAATCCACATAAGACTTTTTAAGAGCAATCTCTTTTTTTTCTTTAAAGGATTTCAACGTATCTGTAGGTGGTATTGTGTTAGGCATATCAATTACCGTCGTATAACCACCATGGGAGGCTGCCTGACTTCCACTTTTCCAGTCTTCCTTATGGGTTAATCCAGGATCTCTCAAGTGTACATGAGTATCAATTAATCCGGGTATGATTATTTTTTCCTTAATGTCGATTGTTTCATCCGATGTATTGTCTGAATGTAACAGCTCTTTTTTTATTTCCTTTATTTTTCCATCTTCAATTATGAGGTTTACAATGTCATTTGTTATAGTTTTACAATTTTTTAATATTAAATCAGCCATTAGTTTCACCCTCATTCCTTAAACTGGTATTGATATCTTTACTTATTAATAATATATGTTACAAATTTTTATATATCTTTATAATAAATTTTTTAAGTTGATTTTTATGCAAATGAATTCTTTCGTAGAGTCCATCATCAAGAGGGATAAACAACAGTTTCATGAAGATAATGAATTACATGGTTTAAAGGTTTTAAATAATCATAACATAACTCCCGTTATTGCTGATTTTACAGAATATTCGCCATTACATAACGGACATTTGTTTTGTATGCAGGAAGCCAAAAGATTACATCCTGAAGCATTGTTTGTTGCAGTTATTCCAGGATTATTTGAACGTAATGGTAGGGGTTTGCCTTATATCATGACTCGTCATAAGCGTGCACAATTAGCTATCAGCTTGGGTGCGGATATTGCCGTGGAAGGGCCGCCTATGGGGATTATGGGTTCCGGTCAGTATTCCCTGTGTTTGTCATTAATGTTTAAGGCATTGAATGCAGACTTTATCCCACGAGGATACATTAGTGATGATCCCCAATTTAAATCAATACTAGATTACATTAATGAGGGTAATGGAGTTGCACCAAAACCGTATAAAATTATTTCATTAGAGGATAAAAAGGTTCTTCTTGAAGGAAAATTAAGTAATGATGATTATGTTATTGTTTCTTTAGCAAAGTCTTTAACTAAAATTGGTTTTGATTTTAGGAACAAGTTTATTTTTGTTCCCCGACTGGAAAACGTTAGTGGAACTAAAATTCGAGAAATTGTAACCAATGGTCAAGTTGACAATTTAAACGACATGTTGCCTCAGGAAACAATTGATTTGTTAAAGGAAGAGATATCCTTGGAACATGCACCATTACATGATACAAGAGCAAATTCATTACTACTCCATAATGTTAATTCATTTACAAAGGAAGAATTAAGCAGGTTAAACTTAATTGACGAACAGACAGTAGAAAATATATTGTTAAACAGGCCTTTTACTGATGTAGATGAGTTATTAAGTAATATTACCCAGGGATTCAGTACTCATAGAAAACAAAGAATACTAAGTATATTGGAAGTAGGTATTTTTAAGGANNTAGTTATCCACAAACGATTAGAGTATTGGGATATAAAAATAACGAAGTTCTAAAAAAATTTGAACAGAATTTAAAGAATAATTTAAAAGGAGATAATGGAAAAGTATGGCAATAGATGAAAACGCTTTTATAAGATTAAATTACACAGGAAAAGTTAAAGAAACAGGAGAAGTATTTGATACAACATTTGAAGATGTAGCTGAAGAAGCAGGTATAAATAATCCTGAAAAAGAATATCATCCAATGGTTTTAGCAGTTGGTTCAAGTCAGCTAATCCCAAAATTAAACGAAGAAATCAAAAAATTGGATGTTGGAGACAAGGCATCAGTAGTAATTGAAGCAGAAGATGCATTCGGTAAAAGAGATCCAAGTAAAATTCAATTAGTTCCAATGAAAGAATTCAAAAAACAAGATGTTAAACCGTTTGTAGGAATGCCTTTAACTTATGACGGTCAAAGAGGTATTGTAAGAACCGTGGATGGTGGAAGAGTTAGAGTAGATTTCAACCATGAACTGGCCGGAAAAGACATAGTTTACGATTTGGAAATTGTTGAAGAAATAGAAGACAACGTAGAAAAAATATTAGGTTTAATAGAAGTATACTATGGAAACCCTAATTTAAACTTTGATGATATTGATATCGAAATTGAAGATGGAATAGCTAAAATAAACTTAGGACTTCTTGCAGGATTTGAACAAAGAAGTGCACAGGAAATCACTCTTTCAAAATTCAGAGTAGCTAAAGAAACATATGATAACATTGATGAAGTTGATAAAGTTCAATTCATCGAAGAATTTGAAGACAAGGTTCAAGAACAATCAGAAGAATCAGAAGAAGAAGAAATACCTGAAGTTTTAAATGAGGATGAGGAATAGATAATTTGGGTTTATTTTTACCCAAAACTTTTTTTTAGACTATTTCTGAAGTCATTTCAATCATTTTTTCGCATTGAATTAAATCCTCAATCGTATTGAGTACGGTTGAAATATTATTATTTTCTATAATACATATCAATTTGTTATTTTCAACATAAGACTCGATAAAACCTTCATTATCAGGGTATAACGATTTATATGCTATTTCCGCATATTTATTATCAAGATAGTTAAAAGTCATTTTAGTTCTAATTTTCAATTGAAAAACCATTCCCATATTTTTATTTAAATAGAATTTTATTCTATAAAGTAATTAAAGATTTTCAAATTCAATAACCAAAAAACTATGATTAACATACCTGTTTTTTATTAACAGAAGTTATAAATAATATAGTTTACAAATCATAAATTAATATATTCGATTACATATTAAGTATGTAAATTGATTTTATAATAGAAATACTATTTATTGTATTATTATGACATTTTAACGTTTTTTTTCATAAAAAAACTATATAAAAAAGGAGGAGAATAATAATGGTAAGACCATATACAAGAAAAGATTATATTAGAAAAATACCAGCATCTAAAATTGTACAATATGATATGGGTAACTTATCTGAAGATTTCCCATTACAAATATCATTGGCAGTTAAAGATCACACACATTTAACCCACAATGCATTGGAAGCAGCAAGGGTTGCATCAAACAGATTTTTACAAAGACAGTGTGGTAAATTAGGATACAGATTAAAAATCAGAGTATATCCTCATCACATAGTAAGAGAAAATCCTATGGCAACTGGAGCAGGTGCAGATAGGGTACAAAGTGGTATGAGAGGAGCATTTGGAAAAGCAGTTAGTTCCGAAGCTTTAGTACGCAAAAACCAAAAAGTAATGACTGCTTATGTAAATGTTAAAGACTTTGAAAGTGCAAAAACAGCATTATACAGAGCTTCAATGAAATTACCAGTATCTTGTAAATTAGTTGTTGATAAAGGTCACGACCTTGTACAATTCTAATTATAATAATTAAAATAATGTTTTAGAAGGATTTAATAATAGAATAAATAGTGGAATTTATATAACCACATTTCAATCAATTTTCATCATAATTGATTTTAATCCTTTAAAAGTTATATAAATGAAATCATTATTGAATAAAAAATTAAAGAAGAGTGTTATAAATGAACTATGTTGAATTTTTCAATCAACTTACTAAGGATGACATACCTATAGCTGGTGGTAAAGGAGCAAATCTTGGTGAATTAACTAATGCTGGAATTCCAGTACCGCCAGGTTTTGTAATTACTGCAGAAACTTACCGTAAATTTATCACAGACACTGGAATTGCTGATCAAATCAATAAAATGTTAACCAATTTGGACATTAACAATACCAGTGAATTACAAAAAGTTGCCGAAGACATTAAAAGTTTAATTGTTACAACAGAGATTCCAAATGATATTCAAACAGCAGTCATAGAATCATATAACAAATTATGTATAGATGTTGATAAAGAGGATGTTGTAGTGGCAATCAGATCATCAGCTACAGCAGAAGACTTACCTGATGCATCATTTGCAGGTCAACAAGACACATATTTAAATATAAGTGGAATTGATGATGTATTGTCAAATGTAAGAATGTGTTGGGCTTCATTATTTGAAGCAAGAGCAATATTCTACCGTGCAGAAAATAACTTTGACCATTCACAGGTATTAATTGCAGTAGTTGTGCAACAGATGGTAAACTCTGAAAAAGCAGGGGTAATGTTTACTGTAGACCCTTCAACCGGAGAAGAAGAAATGCTCATAGAAGGAGCATGGGGATTAGGTGAAGGAGTAGTATCCGGTACAGTAACACCAGACACGTGTCGTTACGATAAAGTAAATGATGAAGTTAAATCCTACAGAATAAACACCAAAAAAACAATGTTCATTAAGGATCCTGAAACAGGATCAACAGTACAGATTGAAGTTCCTGATGACTTAAAAGATAAAAAAGTACTTACTGACGGAGATTTAGAACAACTAACACAACTTGGAAGAAGAATACAAAAACATTACGGTGCTCCTATGGATACGGAATGGGGTATTGAAAATGATAAAGTATACATGCTCCAAGCAAGACCTATAACAACACTTGATAACGTAGAAGAAGTTAAAAGTTCAGACTCATTGGATGATTCTGAAAGAGTCATTATCACACGAGGTTTAGGTGCAAGTCCGGGATTAGTTTCAGGTACTGTTAAAGTCATAAAAGAATTGGATGAACTTGATAAAATCCTTGATGGAGATATTCTTGTAACAACAATGACCACTCCAGACATGGTTCCTGCCATGAAAAGAGCAAATGGTATAGTAACCGATGAAGGTGGAGTAACCTGTCACGCAGCTATCATTTCAAGAGAACTGGGTATTCCTTGCGTGACCGGAACAGGTGAAGCAACATCCGTTCTTGAAGAAAACACTAAGGTAACAATTGACGGTAAAAAAGGTATTGTTTACGAAGGAGAATTTGGTGGAAATAAAGATGATGTTTCTGATGAAGAAACCCAAGTTTCAACAGATTCCGCACCATTAATCACTGTCACTGATGTAAAAGTTAATGTAAGTATGGCAGAAGCTGCTCAAAAAGCATATGCAACAGGTGCTGATGGGGTAGGTTTACTCAGAACAGAACATATGATGTTGGCAACGGGAATAGTACCTTATAAATTCATTGAAGAAGACAGGGAAGATGAACTTGTTCAGGTCTTAGTGGACAATATTCTTAAAGTTGTTGATGTGTTCTATCCAAAAACTGTATGGTACAGAACATTGGATGCACCTACCGATGAATTCAAAACATTGGAAGGTGGAGAAAACGAACCGGAAGAAGCAAACCCAATGCTCGGATGGAGAGGTATCAAAAGAGAACTTGATCAGCCGGACATTCTAAAAGCAGAATTCAAAGCAATTAAAAAGTTGCACGAACAGGGTTATACAAACATTGGAATAATGTTACCGTTATTACATAAACCATCAGAACTTCGTGAAGCAAAAGAAATTGCCAGAAGCGTGGGATTAATACCACATGACGATGTGGAATTCGGTATGATGGTGGAAACACCTGCATCAGCCATAATCATCGAAGACTTCATAGCAGAAGGTCTTGACTTTGTAAGTTTCGGAACAAACGATTTAACACAGTATACTCTTGCTTTGGACAGAAACAACGAATTGGTTGCAAAACATTATACTGAAGCTCATCCGGCAGTCATGAAACTGATTATGAACGTAATAGAAAAATGTAATGAAGCTGGAGTAACAACAAGTATATGTGGTCAGGCAGGCAGTAAACCAGAGATTGTTGAAAAACTTGTTGAAGCAGGAATAAGCAGTATTTCTGCAAATACTGATGCAGTACCAACAATCAGAAAATTAGTTGCTAAAGTTGAAAAGAAAATCATGCTTGAAGCAGCAAGAAAAGTTTTAAATGATGAATAAACAAAACACTCTTCACCCCCACAATTTTTTATTACCAATTTATTTTAATTTAAATTTACAAACTAATTATTATTGACATTATATTCTTTTAATGATATGCATGATTTTTCAGATATTTTAAAAAAATAATGGGTAAATGGCAGAGTTATCATTGAAAATCGTTGGAAATATTTTTTTTGATTTCAAAACAATTTATTATGGATTACAGGGTTTTATATGTTGGATAAAGGGATGGATAAAGAAAAATTATTTGAAAAGCTGTTTGACTATAAAAAAATGGATTTGGATTATGCTTCCGGTAAAATTTTAGGGTCAATGTGTACAAAACCTGATCCTATAGCTTTGGAAGCATATAAACTTTTTATAGAAACAAATCTGGGGGATCCGGGTTTATTTACCGGAACAGCTTTAATGGAAAGGGAAGTAATAGGTGTTTTAGGTGAATTATTGCATTTGTTCAATCCCTCAGGTCATATTGTAACTGGAGGTACTGAAGCTAATTTAATGGCAATGGCCGTTGCCAAGAAGTTGTTTTTAGAGAACCATGAAGGTGTTCCTGAAGTTATTTTACCTGAAAGTGCTCATTTTTCTTTTAAGAAAATTACTTCAATGTTATCATTAAAGCCGGTTTATGTACCATTAAATGATGAGTATAAAACGGATGTTTCAGTGATTGAAAGCTTGATTAACGATAATACCATGGCTATTGTTGCAATTGCAGGTACTACGGAATTGGGTTTGGTTGATGATATTGAAAAAATATCCGAAATCGCTTATAAAAATAACATATATCTACATATCGATGCGGCATTTGGTGGGTTCATAATACCCTTTTTAGAATATGACAATGAGCATGCTTTAAACTTTGACTTCAAATGTAAAGGTGTATCTTCCATAACCATAGATCCACATAAAATGGGTCTTGCCCCAGTACCTGCAGGTGGAATAATATTCCGGTACTCAGAACATTTGGAAAAACTGGCGGTTGAAACACCATACCTGACTAAAGACAAACAGACAACAATTGTGGGAACACGTTCGGGAGCAGGAACGGCAGCAATATGGACACTCTTAAACTACTATGGAAAAGAAGGATATAAAAAAGCAGTTACACAAGCCATCAAATTAACAAATTACACATATGAGAAACTATTGGACATGGAAAACATTAACGTAACATGCAAACCCGAACTAAACATAATATCATTCACATCAAATATAAAAAGTCCAAAACAAGTAAAACAGGAATTATATGAATATGGGTGGAGAATATCGGTATCAGCAAATCCCTATGCAATGAGGCTGGTATTAATGCCACACGTAAAACAGGAACATATTGATAATTTCCTAAAAGATTTAAATGAAATCTTAAAAAGAGAATAGTGGTTATTTTTTTGGTGTTTATCCACCATAAATTACTTTTATTATTTCAATCTCATCATTATCATTTACAATTTCATCTTCTGTAACAGTTTCACCATTTTGTTTAATGACAACTGTTTCAATTGGAATCTCTTCATTTTTTAAAATATCTTCTATTTTGGTATTTTCAACAAAATCTATTTCTTTAACGTCTTTTTTATTGATTAATATAATGCTCATTTTTCTATTCCTCCATATCAAGCCTTTCATGTATTTTTTCTATAAAACTGCACGACTTACAAATGTCTTGGGATGATGGTTCACCACATTTAATGCAGGTTTTGTTGGGTTTTTCAGTATTGTTTTTCATATAATCCCTTTTAATGGAAGGTTTAATTTTTTCAAAACCATTTAATGTTGAATACATGATTGTAGGATGTTGTAACGTGGTTTTTCTAAGGAAATCTCCAATTTCCATCCTGAAAGATTCATGTGCATAAGGACAGCCATCAAAATGTACTTCAAAGCCACTTTCAAGAACGTATAGTCCAATCTCTTTTTCAGGAATTTCCCTTAATGGCTTAATTTTCGGTGTGAACCGTTTATCCCTAGCTTCAGTCTTGTAACCTATCCGCACCATATTGTTTACATTACCTTCCAGATAATTCATAAGAATGCTCTGAGTTTCATCATCCAGGTTATGTCCCGTAGCAAGCTTTGTTGCTCCTACCTCACGTGCAGTTTGGTTAAATATCTGTCTTCTGAAGACTCCACAGTATGTGCAAGCGTTTTGTGGATGTTCCTCTTTTTCTTCTAGTTTCATTATTTTGTCAATCGTAAAGTTATATCGGTCATTCAATGAGACAATATGGTGTTTTACATTCAATTCATTTGCCACGTCAACAGCAATTCTAACTCCTTCTTCCCTGTAGCCAGCAATACCTTCATCAATGGTTACGGCCTCTAATTCAATGATGCGTTTTTCTTTAAGAATATTTAGGATTTTAAGAAGTGCAACACTGTCTTTACCACCAGATAATCCAACAAGTACTTTATCACCCTTGGTTACCAGTTTTTGTTTCTTGATTGTCTTCAATACCTTTGCTTCTATTGATTTTTTAAAACAAGAACTGCACAATCTCTGGCCATTATACTTTCTATGGATAACTGTATGTTCATAGCCACATTGAGTACAAACATTATCTGTCAAAATATACTTCCCCTACTAAAATTCATTATATATTAAAATATTGGAAAATCTTGAATATATTTTTTATCCAATTTTAAAGCAATCTCAGCTTTTTCCAGTTCCATACCCAAATAAGCTGCATGTTCCATTCTACTTATCAGGTCTCTTCTTAAGATTTCCTCATAAATGGCTCTGGCAGTAGTGGCTTCTATAACGCAATTAATTTCATAATTGGTGTATAATATAGCTTTAATTAACTTATCTTCAACAATGATTTTAAAGCTGCCCTTTCGATCTGGTATGAATTTTCCATCAGCAACAGCTTGGATATGGGGCAGGTTTGCGGTGTCAATTTCCAGGTCATCCTTTTTATACTGGTCTTTGAACTGTATCAGTGATATTCCAAGATTTTTCGGAATAGTTTCCCTAAGCTTTGAAATGAACATCATATTGGATGCTGTTTTAAGCTCACGTATGGCATTTTTTGTCTTAAGACTACTTTCAGGAGTAAAAAGTATGTTTGCATTCACTTCCATTGCAATTCCACTTAGCACTGCATGAACCCCGTTACTGTCAGCATCCAACAGTTCGGATACGTTTCCCACACCAAAGAACAGAGCCCGTTTCGGATTTCTTTGGCGGAATAATTTGCAGGCATATATTGATTCAGTCAACGAAGGACTGTTTATCGGATCAAGCAGTGGATCAGCTATGGTTGTGATGTTTTTACATTTTTCTGTTAGAAGTTCTAATGATTCTACTTTTTCTTCTGCACTTTGGGGAATGTATTTTTCTTTATAATTTGTTGGTATGATTACTGCCTTTGCATCATAATCGGCTATGTCTTGGATAATTTCCGCATAGTTTCCATGATCCAAACTTAAAACCAGATCGGCTTCCGCTTTCAATGCTTCCCTGATTTCTTTTGTGTTCATTGTGTCTATGCTTAAAGTAACATCAAAATTGTCCTTGATTAACTTTATCATGTGGTATGCTTTTGATGGATTGTTTTCTCCGGCGTGCATTCCAATGTCTATCATGTCCGCTCCGGATTCAAGGTAATATTCTACCTTTTCCAGTAATTCATTGTCTGTCAGTTGGGGAGCGTTTGCTATTTCTCCAAGTACTCTCATGGGGAAATCAATACCGACAGGACAATCATGTATCTTGAAGTTTCCTTCATTTTCAAGTAATTCCAAGATTTTTTTGTCACTGTTTTGATTGTTGATTATTTTCATTGCTTCATGATATTGTTTGTCTCTTATCAGTACGTCTGCAGGAATGCTGGGAGACAGCGTTATTTCATCCAGTATGTCCAGCGTAACTTCTAAATCGGCGGCATTGCTCGGCCCCTTATAGGAGTCTATGTTTAGTTGTTTTTGAATTTCGGTAGTGTCCTGTCTCATTAGTCCGGGAGTTATTATCACATCTATGTTGTCGATAGGTGTGGTTTTATCGGTGTTCAGGGATTTTATGATATTCTTTTCTTTCAGGTGATAAATTATCAGTTTTGGTGTGATGAATGCTGCAATAGGCATTGGCAGTACTTTCAGGTATATCTCGTGTTTTTTATATTCCTTGAGATTTTTCATAATGATGTCTTTTGCTTGCAATCCTGTGATTATCAATACTTTAATTTTTATCACCTCTACTTGTTTTTGTTATAATTATGTTTGTTCTTATTTAAAATTTTTTTACAATTAATTTGTAACGATTTATCATGTGCATTTATGGGCATATTCTAAAAATTATACACTATTTCCTACCTATTTTGTTTAAATTTAAAATATATTCCTAAAAAAATGAAAAATTTCTAATAATTTTTTGAATTATTTCATGTTGATTTGATATTGATTATTAATTTTTTAAAAAATTAAACATATTTTAAAATCAACCACAATTATAAATATAATAAAAAACATAATGATTTAACATGATTAATTATAGTGTTGATATTTGAAAATATTAAAGTTTACAAAAAACATTTATCAGTACGTACTATTATTATTCACAATAAAAAAAATAATATGAGATGATTTGGAGGAATTTCTCAATGATTGAAATAAGATTTCATGGAAGGGGAGGTCAAGGAGCTGTAACGGCTGCAGAAATTTTAGCAAAAGCAGTATTTGAAGAGGACAAATACACTCAGGCTTTCCCATCGTTTGGTGTTGAAAGACGTGGGGCACCAGTAACAGCATTCACTAGAATTAGTGAAGAACCAATCAGAAGAAGATATCAAATTTACGAACCAAAATACGTAGTAGTATTGGATGAAACATTAGCAAACGTAGTTAATTTAACATCAGGTTTACAAAAAGACGGGGCTATATTAATAAACACAACAAGAGATTCAATACCTTCTCTTGAAGAACAGAACATTGAAACTCACACAGTAGACGCAACACAAATAGCATTAGATAACATAGGAAGAAACATAGTAAACACAATCATGCTTGGTTACTTATCAGCAAGAACAGGTGTAGTATCAATAGATTCATTATTAACTACAATAAAATCAACTTTCAAAGGTAAAGTAGCAGAATCAAACCTAAAAGCTACAGAATATATCTACGAACAATACGTACAATAAGATAATAAGGAGAAAGGTGAAATCATGCTATTAATAGGAGCAGCAGTTAAAGATCCTGGAAGTACAAGGAAAAACAAAACTGGAAGTTGGAGAACATTCAAACCAGTTGCAGATAAAGAAAAATGTATAGAATGTGGGCTCTGTTATTTATACTGCCCGGATGGATGTATCACACTAGATTATAATCCGGACTACGACTACTGTAAAGGTTGTGGAATCTGTGCAGAAGAATGCCCAGTCAAAGCAATAACAATGGAGAGGGAATAATGGTAGTTAAAGTTATATCATCAGCAGAAGCAATATCTGAAGCAGTTAAACTAGCAAAACCAAACGTAATACCAGTATATCCTATTACACCACAAACAAAAATATCTGAAAAATTGGCAGATTACGTTGCAGATGGAGATTTGGATTCACAATACATAAGAGTGGAATCAGAACACAGTGCAATGAGTGCAGCAATAGGAGCATCAGGTGCAGGAGTAAGAGTATTTACAGCAACATCAAGTCAGGGACTGGCATACATGCACGAACCGGTATTTGCAGCAGCAGGAATGAGATTACCAATAGTAATGGCAAACGCAAACCGTGCACTGTCAGCACCAATCAACAT
>MVAA01000053.1:545-6565 GCA_003266105.1 Methanosphaera sp. rholeuAM6 | reverse complement strand
AACTATCATTATTAACATAAACCATAAAAATCCAACCAAAATTAACTAATATCTAATATAATATATGTAATAACAAGTATATAAATATTAATTAAAAAATTAGGCCTTTTAGATAAAAACAAGTATTTTAAATAGAAAAATAAAGAAAATATTAAAAATAAGAATTTTGTCGGTCACTCTCATTAATAAAAAAAAAAGAGATGAAGAAGATTATTCTATAATAACATTTTCTTCAAATGTACTGGTTTTATTATCATTATCTGTAAATTCTACTTTTATATTATGTTCTCCAAGGAACTTTTCAATAATTTCGAATATTTGTGATGCTAAATCGCCAGTAACAGTATCATTGAATACTACTTCACCATCAATATATACAACTAAATGACCATTATTGAATGTAGAATCAAATATTTTATTAAATTCATCAAGAGTTACTATACTGTCACCTTGATATAAAACACTTGAATCATTTAATCTTTTTATGGTAAATGTTTTAGCAGTAGTTTGAGCTATTTTTTTATCATTAGTTGTTTGTGATTTAACTTTAGGTTTAGTAATCTCTTTAACTTTTTTAACTTCTTTAGGCTGATCATCTATTTGTGGCACCTCTTGAGGAGTATCATTTTGAGTTTCCTCTGGGGTGGCATTTGTATCTGTTGTATTATTGAAATTAAACAGACTGGATATGTTTAGTTTAGATAAATCTATGCTTGATAAATCTATGCCTGATAAGTTTAAGTTGGATAAGTTAAATCCTGAAGAATTCATTCCTGTGAAATTCATTCCTGTAAAGTTTAAACCGGATAAGTTTAAGTCAGATAAGTTTAAACTTGATAGGTTTAAACTAGATAAATCTAATCCAGTTAAATTTGAGGTGTTTAAGCCACTAGTGTTAAGACCAGTGAAGTTTAAACTACTGAAATTAAGACTAGAAAAGTTTAGACTTGATAGGTTTAAACTGGATAAATCCATTCCAGAAGTATTTAATCCGGATAAATTAAAACTGCCATTACCCATACCAGAAATATTTAATTTTGATAAGTCATATCCGGATGAATTCATTCCTGAAAAGTTTAAACTAGAGAAATTTAAACTGGATAAGTCAAATCCGGAAGTGTTTAATCCTGTGAAGTTTAAACTACTGATATTGAAGTTTGCACCACCAAATCCAGATGAGGTTCCATTACTTGCAGTTTTAACAGATTTATCATCAGTTGAGAATTTATTTAAGCTGTTTGTGTCATAACCTGATGCTATATTACTTGCTTCTCCAATATTTGCATCATCGGAATTTGTCATAGCAATTTGGTTATCTGTGCTTGTTGAATCATCAGCAGCACTGACACATGTGAGTGTTACAAAACATAGTAACAACAATATCCCACTTATGTATTTTTTAGATAACATATTTTTTTCTCCTTAATTAAAAATTGAATTAAAGATTACTCTTCTTTATTGAGTTTTTCTTTAATTTCTTCTTTTTTACAATCAATTTTTTCTTTGATGTTACATTTACCCTCTTTAATTTTATCTTTCACTTCAGAAGTATTAGATTCGATATTTGCTAGATGTTCTAATTTATCCACATCTTTTTCAAGTGCTTTAATTAGATCAACTTTAGCTTTTTGCATTTTTAGTTCAGTTTCTAATCGAATTTCTTCAAACTGATTACTTGCTTTAAACAAAATTAAATCAACAGGACTTTCTCCTTTTTCAATATCTTTATCAGTATTTTCTAATAATTTACAAATATTTTTATCTGCTTCTTCAATAGCTTTATCTATTTTCTTTTCTGCTTTTTCCATTTGTGCAGCAATCTTTTTAGCAGCAATATTTGTTTGAGTCTCTTTTACTTTGTTTTTAGCATTTTCTTTATTTTCATCAATTTTTAGATATTTCGTCTTTTTTTTCATCAAAAGTCATCTAAATCACTTCTTATTATTAAAAAAAAATTCTATAAGGTTTTTATTACAAAAGAAATTATATAAAGTTTTTATATATCAATAATTTAATATTTAATGAATAATTATTTAAAAAAATCCATATTTAAAGCTTTAATATTTAAAACTAATATATTAAATTTCTTTATATAGTATTATAACTATATATTATATATAAAGGTATATACTTTTATTTCAAATTCAATGATAATAATTTATTAAAGGAGAGTAGTGATATATATAGCATCAAAAAAGAACGATGGTGAAATAAATGCTAATAAACGATTGGATGAAATATTCAATGAAACAAACTATTATTTAGCAAAACAAAAATATGAAGAATATATAAACAGATATGAAGAAATTCCTGAAGTATTACGTCAATTTATGGAAAAACATGTAATCAATTTCATAGACAGGTACTTATTATACCTTAAAGATCCATTAATAGAAAAAACATCCAATAAATTAGATAATTACTACAGAAATACTGATCCAGAAATAATAAAAAAACGATATAAAACTCGAAATGGGATATTAAGCTATTTATATTATCAAATGATAGATTGGACAGATAAAAAAGAAAAAGATGGTTTAAGCCTATAAAAATTTACAGCCTCTCCTATTTTTAATTTTTTAAATACTTTCATTTGTTTATACTTTTTTTCATTTCTGTTTAATTGAGTTTTCAAATTTACTAATTTTAAGATATACTTACTTTTTTTCTATTATTTATTTAACTTACAAAAGTTACTATAACTTTGTCTATCATTATTCTAAACAAAAAAACCTTTTTTTTTTCGTACAAAGTTATTGATGAGTAGATGTATTGTGTAAAATAAATGAGTTTTTTTATGGCAGAAATGTTTTTCATTTTTTCAAATAGTTTGTTTCATTATATCCATATAAGGTGAATTATCTGTTTTTTCATTATTTACATCAATTTGCGAAATCAGTTTAGCATTATTATCTGATGCAGTTGATAAATCCTGTACAACTTCTGCAGCCTCATTAGAAGTTATGTTTTCTGATACGTCATCTGCACTAACCACTCCAACAAGCATCACAAGTAACGTGACAAAAAGCAATACCTGTTTTATTTTCAACCAAATCCACTCCATTGCCAATAGTTAATATTTATTAATATATTGGATTGGATGAATATTTAATTCTTTAATATGAAAATTGTATTGGACGAAAATAATGGAAAAAATAATGCAATCGTTCAAACTTAGCATGAAATCGTTTTATAATCAAACATTTACCACGATAATAATAACTTTATCAACACTAATCCTAACACTTCACACAAAACAGCACACTTTAATAAAGCATAAAACAAAGAATTTTAATAAATGCAATCGTTCATAATTATAAGAGGTATACAATATACATAATAATTTATTAAAAACAATGAAAAAGTACAAAATGTGACGGTTAATGCTTTAATAACATTAATCAATAATACTTCTTCATCCAGAAAACAATGATAAGAAGGATAACACTCATAAAGACTATTCTTTTAATGCTTTAAATTTCCTTATTTTTCATTTACTGCCATGAAAAAGGATTAATCTCAGTTTTCTTCAATTAATCTTTTTTGTCGAATTACACATTCTCAAAAAAAATAATTTTAAATATTTTCATAAATATAATATCAACTAGCCTATAATAGTTTTCAACTGAAAATTAATATTTTTTTCAGAAAGATTTTATAAAAATATTTTGTTGAAGAGAATAATCAAAGAAGCATAAAACAGGAAATGATAATATGAACGATAAAGTAATTTTAGTTGTAAGTTTTGGAACTTCATACAATAATAACCGTGACCTCACAATTGGCGCAATTGAAAATGATATAAAAGAACACTTTCAGGATTACGAAATTAGACGAGCATTTACAAGCCAAATGATAATAAACAAACTGAAAAAAAGGGACAACTTGATCATTGACAACGTTAAGGATGCTCTTGAAAGAGCAGTGAATGATGGAGTTAAAACACTTATTGTTCAGCCTACACACATGATGGACGGAACCGAATATCATTATAAAATTAAGGACCATTTGGAAGATTATGAAGATAAATTCGATACACTACTACTTGGTGAACCATTAGTCAAATATGACGAGGACTATGATGATTTAATCGATTGTATTACTGCAACAGAATATGATGATGACACTGCCGTTTGTTTCATGGGTCATGGAACTCCAGCCGATTCAAACATAATTTACACCACATTACAGGAAAAATTGACCTCAAAGAATTATAAAAATTACTATATTGGAACTGTTGAATCAGAACCTGATTTTGATGATGTTTTAACAATGATTAAAAAAGGAGAATACAAAAAAATTGTTTTAAAACCTTTAATGGTTGTNNTGGAAATCCATGTTTGAATCAAACGGATATGAAGTTGAATGTGTTATTGAAGGATTGGCACAATCAAAAGACATCAGAAAAATGTATATTAAACACCTGGAACAATTGATTGAAAAAATAAACTAATTTTTTCAACATCTTTTTTTTTATTATTTATTGAGTGTGTTTGACACTCGTATGATTTTCTAAATGTATTAATAATTATAGCTTTTTTTGGTAATCGTTTCTTTTTGACATGATTTTTCTTGATTTTCCCGCACTCATTTTCAATGCTTTTTTTAACGTAATCTCCACGTCATGTAACAATTATTAATATAACAATTGTATAAAATTTAATTATAATATTGAACAAAAACTATTATATAATAAAAAAATATATACATATTAATGAAAAATCCATATTAATAAAGAACAAACAAAAAAATATGAATAAGAACAATCATGGAGAAAAACAGCTGATGAAAATCAACACAACCACAATAGAAAACTACACACAGTCAATAGCCAATCAGAATACAAGAAAAAGCAATAGACACTCGCTGAACAAATTCGTTAAATTCCTTGAAAACAAAGAAATAACGGACGTGACACAGGATAACATAAACACAGTCTTCCGTGATTACCAGGCACATCTAAACAAACTAAAAATCAAGGCATCAACACGAAATCAACACTTGATTATACTGAAAACGTTCATCAACGAGTACACAAACATAGAATACGACAAAAAACTAAAACTTGAAAGAACAATAAATGAACCCAAATATTTAACGCCCAAACAGATCCAGACAATATACAAATACACAGAAAACCCATTGGATGAATTGATGATTAAACTACTGAGTAACACCGGCTTAAGGATAAGCGAAGCATTAAACATCACTAAAAAGGAACTGACAGATCTTGACGGAGAAGGAAACGTAATATTAAAAGTTATCGGAAAAAGAAACAAAAAAAGAGTTGTTCTGATACCATCCGAACTGGTAAAAGAACTGAATGAATACTCGAAGAACAATGACACTTACGTATTTGAATCAAAGAAAAAGCCCAACGAGCCAATGACGCCAAGAGCCATAGAATACAGATTTAAAAACCTGGCAAACAGAATCGATAAAAAAGAACAAACTACGGTATACTCTGAAAACCTTAAGCCACACAACTTTAGACACTCCTTTGCAATACATGCACTTAAAAACAATGAAATTAATTACGTGAAAGAATTTCTTGGACACGAAAGCATCACAACCACACAGATATACACAAATCTGAAAGAAAAAGAGATAGTGGAAAGATTTAAACAGATGAAAATGATATGATAAGAAGGGCGACATTGTCACTACCCAATTATTTTATTATCCTTCCATACAATTAATAATTTTCAAATCATAATTAAAAATAATTATTATTTAACTATTTTTTTCACAAAAAAGTTAATAACCATTTAAATAGAAATATAGAATTATTAAATAGTAAAAAAAAATATTATAGTACGTAAGGGGGCGTGTTAATATTAGAAATCGTAAGCTGATATTATCAGTATTTATGCTGATTGTCATGATTTCAGTTATTGGCGTTGCAAATGCATCCGATGTCATTGAAGATGACTTGACGACTACGCCAACACTGACAGATAACGAAAATGTTTACACAGAAGATATTGATTCAAATGAAGCTGTTTCGAATTCTGCAAATC
>MVAA01000053.1:314-523 GCA_003266105.1 Methanosphaera sp. rholeuAM6 | reverse complement strand
GAGAACGATTTGGACTATAAAAATGGAATAAGCATAAAAGACCGTGAAAGTCTTGTGATTAATGGTAATAACCATAGCATCAATGCCAACAATCTTGCCACAATTTTTGATATAAAATCTTCAAAAGTTGTCTTTAACAACATCATATTCAAAAATTCAAATGAAACGGCAGTTATGATAAAAAATTCAAACATTACTTCAAACAATAA
>MVAA01000053.1:0-215 GCA_003266105.1 Methanosphaera sp. rholeuAM6 | reverse complement strand
TTTAGTTCTTGTAAATGCTACTTTCAGCAACAGGTATAACTTAAACTGGGCTTTAGTTTATGTTGAGGGAAAAAAATCCAATGCGTGTATTGTTAACACCACCTTCGAAAACATTAACGCCAAGTATACTCCGGCAATATATTTTGATTCAGCTCGAGGTACTGTGAGTAACTGTATCTTCAAAAACTTAAGTGCAGAATTGACCGGGGGAGCAA
>MVAA01000038.1:25328-28212 GCA_003266105.1 Methanosphaera sp. rholeuAM6 | reverse complement strand
TAACGTTCAGTTCATCTTCAGAAAACTCTTCAGATTGTCTGGATACGAGACCATCCATTTCCTTTTCTTTTTCAGCATAGAAATCAGGATCGTGAATAGGACAACATTTAAGTTTAGCATATGGTGAGTATAAATCAGTAATTTCACTTTCGTTAATATCACGAATCTCTTTTAACCTTCTAAGAATTGTTAAGATAGTACCATCTTCCATAAGTTTACCTAAAAATCCAGGACGAATATTTTCTTTTTGCATTATAAGATAAATGATTTTCTGAATATCGTTCAAGTCAAGTCTTTTAATTAACTCGTGGTTATTGATGTATTTCCAACCAGTCTGTTCCCAATCCTTAAGGTTATCAAATACCTTATAAATGTTTTCCTGATACAAATCATCCTTGAAGAAGTCTGCTTCATCATCATAAACTCTCTGACCGCCTTCAATACGAACAAACTCATTATCCGTATCTTCGAAGTATGGTAAGTACTCAAGGATAATATCAACATTCTCAATATTCGGATACTTGAATATGTTACCAAATGATTTGTTAAGACCCATTTGCAGTGTTTTATAGTCAAGAACTTTAATATGTGACTTTTCATCATTGAACAGTCTGTGATCCCACACAACAAGAATATTCCTGATGTCTTCTGTAGCCTTACATTTGTACTTGATCTGATTGTCGGTAATTCTTTCAATTTCAAGTAATAAATAACTGATACGTGTAAGATTTTGTGCTTTAACAGAGTTTGTCATACGTAGACAGATGTATGGATATTTAAGCAATGGTTTGAATTTGGCTGATAATTCTTCCGGAAGGTCATGGAAGAAAATTTGCATAACAGTTGTGTGTTCCATACTATTTTCTTCAACCTGGTAGTAGTATTCGGCAAGCTCAGGTACACCTGCTTTTTTGAACGTGATTTTACCATGAGTGGATTCAAGAACTTCAAGAGTATTAAGCAATACGTATAACTCAAATATTTTATCATTACTCATTGATGGAAGGATCTCGTTTATGATAGTGTTGTATAGTTCCATCTTACTTGGGAAGACAAAGAGTTCATCAAACACTTCATAGGTTCTTGCAATGTTGAATGATTCATCGGTAGCTTTACATGCAGTTTCAAGCAAGTATATGTCAATTATGTCAGGTGTTTCAACATCAGTAAAAATGTCATCCTTTAAAAGCTCACTTACTTTCTTCTTGTTTTCCAGTATGTTCTTGTTAATTACATCCAAATGCAGTGATGTGAAGTTTTTGTTTTTGATGTTTCCTATTTCAGCATCTTTTACATTTTCAAAGATATATTTTACAAGACCTACAACATCAAGGTACGGACTTTCCGTTAAATTTTTGTCAGCAAGCAATTCCTTTAAATTATCAAAGTTATTGATTAATTCTTGTGTTTCAGGAATTTTAAGTAAGTAATTGTATTTAAATCCCAACATTTCGTTTGCGTTAATTTCAATGATTTTACCCATTATCTCTGCTTCATCCTTAAATATTTTTGTGAAGAGGTAATGGTGCAGTCTGGTGTCCACATAGTTAAAGACAGTTTGTCTATCGTAATTTGTCCATATTTCTTCTAATTCTTCATCCATTTCAAACACTCCTATATGAATCATTATTTTTTTCTTTAGAAACTTGAATGATAATAATTATTCTATCATTTTGTTCCTTTTTATCAGATTATAGTTAAAGTTTATGTCTAAAATAATATTTAATCTTTGTTTCAAAAAAAAGTTTTTTAAAAGAGGGAGCTTATTTAAAAACTTATCTAAGTAAGTTTTTAGCGATTTCATGTGCCTGTTCACGTTTAGAGTCAATGTCTTCTAACATGTCAGTTAAGAGTTCGACAGCACATTGTTTACAGTTACCACAGAGTATTTCACCGGATAAGCATTTGTTTCTGATATCTTCCAGTTTTCTATCATCATCAACCAGATGATAAACAAGTAATTCATAAATGGAACATTTGTCCGGTTGTCCACCCATTTCTTTTTGTTCTTTAAGACTGTCTCTTCCACCGGTTTTAGCACTTTTAACTTTCTTGGTGGCATCCTTTATTGAATCCGTCAGATAAATTGCTGTTTTAGGTTTGCTGCTGCTCATCTTTTCTCCGGTAAGGCCGGTCATGAAACGATGGAATGTTGCTGAAGGTTCTATGAAACCGTATTCATCGTTGAATTTGGCAGCTAAGTCACGTGTCAATCTTATATGTGGGTCCTGATCAGGTCCAACAGGAACAACAACAGGTTTTGGTCCACCATACTGTTCCAGTTGCGGATGAAGAATATCAGCAACTTGCAAAAGAGGTGTGTAAATGTGAGCAACATTTGTACTGTTATCAAAGCCGTAAATACTTCTCATCTGGCTGAATGTAACTTTTTTACCAATAAGATAGGCCAGATTTTTCACATCTTCATTTTCTGATTGAAGATATAAATGAAAATTGTCTTTTGTCACGTCTAATCCCAGTGCAATATAATTTTCTATGTACTCCGTCAATGCCAACTCCCTTGATTCTTCCTTACCTATCCCACGTGCAGCATATGCTTCCATGTCCGCAATTGATAAATAGATGTCGGAACCCTGTTGTTGATACCATTTAAGTTGGTCAACAACCATTTTATGGCCTATATGCATCCTACCACTAGGCATCATGCCAGTCATGGTAGCAAACTCCTTATTGTTCTTTAATGCATCCGTAATCTTATTATAATCTCTTTGACCAAATATAATTCCTCTGGTCATTAATTTGCTGGCATTTGGAATGTCATTTACAACATCCTTAAATGCCTTGATACCGAATTGTTCTGTTAGTTTTTCATAATCTATAATTGAAGAACCCCATGGATCTATCATATCCATAATCATTCACT
>MVAA01000038.1:24475-25257 GCA_003266105.1 Methanosphaera sp. rholeuAM6 | reverse complement strand
GATAATATCTTTACAAGATAGTTTGAATGACCATCACCTGGTACGTGACCCCTCTCGTATATTCTGAAATCACTACCGTACTTAAAACCTGTTTTTATAATGTAACCTCTCGTACGAAGATCCTTATAAACAAGAAAATGGGAAAAAATCTGCTTTTCTCGTATAATGTTAGTCATATGTTCTATACTGACAATGCCCTCATCACTGTCATATATTTCTATCTTGTCCTTTTCAAGAAGATATAACGCTTCAATAAATGATAATTCCAACCCTGAATCTGTTAAATTACCATAATAACGCTTATTATATAGGTTATGGGCATGTTCATGCTTAACAATAACCCTATCATCATATAATTCTGAATACATTGAAATATTAATCAACCCCTATACTTACAACACTTTTATTTCTTTCAGATAATCAATACTTTTCAATATTTGGTGCATTGTATAAACTTCAATCACACAAATATCATCATAATTCCTCTTTTCAAGCAATTCAAACAAGCGTTTAAAATCTATGTTATGAGTACCAAGAGCATCATGCATATCATAAGAACCATCGTTATCACTAAGATGAATGTGATGTATGTTCTTACTGTCTAGCATTTCATCAACATTAAAACCATTATTGTGGCCATGTCCAACATCCAACGTAATACCGGAATGTATTTCATTGGCAACATCATCATACAAAGCCTCAATATTGGTGTATAACAAACGTTCCAGGAGGGGCATATTCTCCACACACATCATCACCCCATATTCCTCAGCCTGTGACTC
>MVAA01000038.1:17767-24376 GCA_003266105.1 Methanosphaera sp. rholeuAM6 | reverse complement strand
ATCACAAGTAACATTCTTATACGGATATTCCGTGATAATCTCCAGATAATCCAGATTGTGTCCAGTAACAAATTCAAGAATATTCTCCATTTTTGCAGGATACAATCCTAATGTAGAAACACTTATCTTCATAATTGCTCAAACTCCATTCTAGAATAGGTCTTCATTTCTCAAACGAGCATATATCGGTTCGTCTTTTTTCATGGCCTTTATGATTATTTCAGCCATTTCAATATCCTTTTTAAGTCTAATGTTGGCTTTTTTACCGACAGTAGCTGTGAACAGGTATTCATCTTCAACAATAATATCATAACTTGATCCGATATCCTCTTTCCTAAAGTTTAATGACAGATAGTTTCCTGAAACGTTTACATTTATTGGAGTTCTATTATCAATCTCTTTCACATCAAGATTAGCAACTTCAATACTGATACCTGCACGTTCCTCTATCTGGGCAATTGTTTTTCCATTTTTGCCGATAACAACTCCGGCATGATCTTCATCAATTTCAAGTAAAGCCCTGTTTTCGGATATCAAGGATATTTCCATAATTGCATTAGGTGCAACACGATTTACTTCTTTACGGATAACCTTATCTACTATTTTACTGACAGGACTTTTTTCAGCTTCTTTTTCATCATCTTTAGAATTGGTCTCGTTAACATTCATTACAATTGTCTGTTCACCATAGGTGTAAATTTCATAGAACAATTCTTCGGTTTCAAAATCCTTTATTTCAATAACCGGACGTGAAAGATCTGCTTCAAGCATTCCACTAGGTACTTTGACTTTCAGTTCAATGGAATATACAGTATCCACTTCACCCTTATCGATATATATTGCCGTATCAATAACTGATGGGATTATACCAAGCTCTAGTCTTCCAAGGAATCTTTGAACTGCATCAATAGCTCTTGTTGCATGTATTACACCAATCATACCAACACCAGCTAGCCTCATGTCAGAGTATATTTCAAAGTCTCTTGTTTTTCTAACCTCATCAAATATTGTGTAATCAGGTCTTACAAGCAAGAGTATATCGGCGGTGTTCTCCATATCCCCTTCCAGTGGTGCATACTGTGTAATGTTATCATCCAGATTCAAGTCCCTTGGTGATTCCATGGTTTTTACTATCTGTTCCATGTCATAGTAATAGTATTCTGCCAATGCCTGTGCAAACGTTGATTTTCCCGCTCCCGGCGAACCGGCAACAAGTATTCCTTTTGCCTGATTGGATAATCTGTCAAGTAACTTGTCCGATACATCGTAATCATCAAGATTTAATTTGTTCACAGGTTTTATTGCAGTAATTTCAAATCCGTCAGAAAATGGTGGTTTTGCAATTGTTACACGCAAGTCACCAAACTGTATTACCTTGGCACCCTTCTTGTCAATTTCGATAAAACAGTCATGTCTTAGTTTTGCCTGTTCAATAACTTCTTTGGCTATTCTATCCAAATCTTTGTACCGAAGTGGAACATAATCTATTTCAACCAGTTCCACTTTTCCAGGAGTTCCACGTTTTCCGATAGGGGTTGTGTTTTCTCTTAGATGAACTGAGGACATGTTTTCCAGGAAGTAACTTTCAAGTTCTGTTTTGTCCAGCTGTATAGGACCTTCTTTCTCGTAGAAGTACGTTTCAATTCCCTGTGCCTGCGCTATGTCATTTTGTAGTTTATCGCTTGTCAGAAGTATTGCATCATGTTTTCTTGCAATATCCCTTATCATTGCATCTATTTCTCCACCACCGGCTATGGATATTTCATCAAGCTGTGGTCTTCGTCCAACAAAGCTTATTGTAATTTTTCCTTCTTCACTCAGTTTTCTAAGATTTTTTATTTCATCAATACCAAGGTATCCTAAGTCTTTTCTCCTGTTTGCATGGTTTTCAATCTCTGAAAGTACTGCTTCAGGTATTAGCACTTCTGCATTTTCATATTCTTCCAGTACTAGTGGACATACCATTTGATCTATTAGTATGCTGGTATCTGGGACGAGTTTTGTCAATTCCACACCTCCTTGCTAGTATATGTCATCGGGATTGAATACCTTTTTTCCAACATCTTCCAATGTGGTGTTGTCATCGGATAATTTCTGATAGAAACAGGAGTAGTGTCCTGTATGGCATGCTCCACCTGTTTGTTCAATCCTGAATATTATTGCATCCTTATCGCAGTCAAAAAGTATTTCTTTAACCAGCTGTATGTGACCACTTTCTTCTCCCTTAAACCAAATAGTGTCACGGCTTGTACTATAATAATGAGCCTTTCCGGTTTCTATTGTTTTCTTGTATGCTTCTTCATCAATGAATGCTAACATTAGGATCTCGTTGGTTTCATGGTCTTGTGCTATGGCTGTTGCTAGTTTTTTTCCGTTTATTTCGTGTCTGAAGTTAGGTTGAATCATGTTATCAAATTCCTTAGTTTGACAGTTTTTCAATAGCTTCACTTAATGAAACAGTTTCCTGCTCTCCACTGACCATGTCCTTAAGGGTAACTGTGTTGTTGTCAACTTCGCTTTGACCAATCATTATAACATTGTTGATGTTGTTGTTATTGGCGTATGAAAGGTTTTTCTTAAGTTTTTTACCCTTAAGATCAATATCCGTAATAATGTTGTTTGCCCTTAATTCCTGTGCAACTTTAATGGCATCAAGTTTGAAATCCTTTTTAACGGGAATTACAAGAACCTTTTTTTCATTGTCTGTTGGTGTTTCTATGTTTTGTCTGTGATATGCTTCCATTATGCGGTCAAATCCAAAGGCAAAACCTGTTGATTCCACTTCTTCGGAATCGAACAATGCTGTCAGGTTGTATGTTCCTCCACCGGTTATCTGTTTTTCTGCACCAAGGTCTGGTACATAAATTTCAAATACAATACCAGTATAGTAGTCTAATCCACGTGCAATTGATAGTTTAACAGTATAATCTTCAAACCCGAATGTTTCCAGAACTTTAAGTGTTTCAATCAACTGGCATGCACTGTCATAACTGTCGGGAATGTCTTCTATCACTGGTTTTAATGCTTCCAGGTCATCACGGCTTCCGTTCACGTTAATGATTGCGGTTATAATGTCCTTGTATTCTTCATTGATTTTGCATTCGTCAAGTATTGAATCAAGTAATTCGTAGTCTTCCTTGTCAATACTTGCAATTATTCTTGTAGTGTTTTCGGAGGATACTCCTAAATGATTTAACACTCCCTTGATTATGCCAAGGTGTCCTATTGCAACTTCATAATTTCTGATGCCCACTTGTTTCAATGCTTCATTTGCCATTGCAATTATTTCAGCTTCATTATATACAGGTGTACCGCCAATAACTTCTATACCAAACTGCCAGAATTGTCTGAATCTGCCTGCCTGTGGTCTTTCATATCTGAAACAACTACCAAAATAGTACATTTTCAAAGGTTTGGCAGCTTTTTGAAGGTTATTATTATATAACCTTGAAACGCTTGCGGTAAGTTCCGGTCTTAGTGCCAGATCTCGTCCACCTTTATCTTGGAAATGATATATTTCCTCTTTTATTCCATCTCCACTTTTTGTTGTGAATAACTCCAAGTCTTCAAAGATTGGTGTTTTAATTTCCCTAAAACCATAGTTTTCCACAACTTTTCTTATCGTGTTTTCAACGTGCTTTCTTTCTTCCATGTCTTCAAACAGGAAGTCTCTTGTTCCTCTTGGTTTATTAAATTCCATAATATAACAACTCATAAAAATAATAATGGTCTATTTTTTGGCCATTATCTTCCTTTTCCATTATATTAACACACTGGAATACTTACACATACCTATTTGGATAGATATGGATAAATAAACCAACATATCATAAATAACAGAATAAAATCAAGTCAAAATCAGTAATTGTAAACATTCGCTTAAACAATCATATATCATTTATTGTATATGGTTACTTAAACGGAGATTTAAAATTACAAATCATATTAAGTATATATAATTAATTATATAAAGAAGTTTACATTAACAAAGATTTTTAGGGTATGATGATGATCACAGGAAAAACAAAAATAGTTGGAGTAATAGGTTATCCGATAGAACACAGCATGTCACCACCAATGCATAACAATGCTTATAAGCAGTTGGGGATGGATTATGTATATGTTGCATTTTGTGTTCTTCCGGAAGAAATTGAAAATCTGATAAATTCATGTAAAACATTAAATATAATGGGATTAAACGTTACAATACCTCATAAAACAAGTATTATCCCATATCTTGATGAAATAGATGAAACAGCCAGAAAAATAGGTGCAGTAAACACAATACAATTCAGGGATGGAATTGCAAAAGGATATAATACTGATGGAATAGGGGCAATAAAATCCATAGAAAAGTACACAACATTAACTGATAAACGGGTGTTGATTGTAGGTGCTGGTGGGGCAGCAAAAGCAATAGCATTCACGTTGATAAATGAAGGCATATCCTCATTAACCATAGCAAACAGAAGTAAGGAAAATGCTCAGGTATTAATTGAAAACATTCAAAAACAAACGGGTTTTGAAACTATTTCATATCAACCAATAAAAGAAACGGACGACGTGATTTTTGATGTGGATATAATTATTAACACAACACCTATCGGAATGTATCCAAAACATGGGGTGGAACCACCAATAAAAACGAATAACATCACGGAAAATCATATTGTTATGGATATAATATACAATCCACTTGAAACAGAACTTTTAAAACAAGCAAAACTAAAAGGAGCAACGACAATAAATGGAACATCAATGCTAATCAACCAGGGATTGGTGTCATTTGAAATATTTACGGGACGTAATGCAACATACGAATCATTCGAAGAAGCATTGCTGGAACAGCTCAAACAACAGTAAAAAAAGAAATTACTCATAGAAAAGTTCTTCTATGGTAGATTTAAGAGTTTCAAGAGTTTCGGCATTGTCAGTATGTTTATGATAGTTCTCCTTAATATTTTTACGGTATGTATCAACCTTATTAAGGAAATTATCCAGTATAATCTGATTTACATGGTCATGATGTTCACCATATCCTAAACGTTCAACAAACAAGGCATTAAGTATTTGTTCGTACTGTTTGTTGACTGGAATACTAAGCACAGGCTTTTCAAGCTGTAAAGCTTCCGTAATTAGTGAAAATCCTCCATTTGTTATAACACATTTTGCATCCTTGAAGTCTTCAAACAACTGTTCTTCTTTAAATGAACGGAACAACACGTTTTCATCGCGTTCATCCTTATGGAAACCATAAACAATAAACTTTTTATTGGAATTGTTTTTAAGAAGTTCAATTAATTCGTTATTGGAATCACTTGTCTGATATACGAGGATATGTTCTCCAACATGTGGCTTTAATGCATAGATTTCATCCCGTATAATAGGATGCACGTACTGTGTAGTTTTCTTGTTCTTTAACGTAGGATAGAAGTAGGAGTATATTAGTGTTCTGTCTGCTCTTTGAATAAATGCATGTACAACGGCTTCAGCAAATATTTTGTCCTTGGCATATTTTGCAGGGGAATTATAACGGGCCTCTGTAATTACATGCATATTGTCAATAGATAGTAACGGTACTCCGATAATATGTGCCAAAAGGTTTGAATAGAATTCAAAGTCTGAAATAACAATGTCCGGATGGAATTTTCTAGCCAACTTGTACATTTTATTAATGTTATTCTTCAGGTCACTTGGAACATCCTTCATATTATAAACAAAGGTTTTCTTATAACGTGCTCTGTTGTCTTCATAGACTGTATTGAAGCCTCCGATTTCATAGACATTCTCAAACTTGTTGCTGAGGTACTGGTATGCTCTGTCACTTGCAAACACTATTAAATCATAACCTTCATTAATAAGATATTCTATTACCACGGCACTACGTATTGCATGTCCAAGACCTTCACCGCACAGGGAATAAAATATTCTGTTTTTCTTTCTTTGAACGCCATGTTCAAAACTGTAATCTAACTCTTCAAGCGTCACTTTCTTACCTGCCAACTGTTTTACGGTACTACGCGCATATTTTAATGAGATATCCTTCAATCCTTCCTCTTCCAAACGTCTGGTGGATATCAGTAAACGGGGAGTGTCCAGTACTTTGAACCTGCTGATTTTTCCAATACGTTCAATGTAATCGGTGTCCTCACCAAAATCAAGGTGTTCGTTAAATCCACCAACCTTTTCGTGCAAAGATTTATATGTTAAAATTCCATAGCATCCTGCACCATGTGGTTTGATTTCTGAAATCATCTTGGTCAAATAATTGGCAAATTCATGTGAAATCTGGTTGATGAATCCTTTTTCCAAAGGTACAATCTGTGTTATTGCTATTCCAAGGTTATGCAGTTCAAACTCTTCAATGGCCGATGAAATATAGTTGTTTGTAAGAACACTGTCTGCATCAAGAAAGAGTAAAAGTTCTCCCGTGGCTTCGTTTGCACCATTATTTCGTCCTGTTGCGGGCAATCCGCCAGGCACTATTTTGCATCCATATGATTTGGCAATTTCAACAGTTTTATCAACGGAATGTGCATCAGCAATAATGACCTCCAAGTCATCAAAGTTCTGCCTTTGAATGCTTGTCAATAGGTTTGGAAGAAACTC
>MVAA01000038.1:3755-17762 GCA_003266105.1 Methanosphaera sp. rholeuAM6 | reverse complement strand
CCCCATTTGTTTAAAAACTATTAATTTTTTTGTTATTTATCAGATAAATATTTTCCAAAAATAGTATATTATAGTATGTTAAAATAAAATAATAGATAAAAACGTTGAGGAAAAAACTTATGGTATCTTTCACTAGAGAAGAAATAAGTGACATTATTATATCAGTTATCGCATTAACTGTTTTATATGCATTATGTGTTACCCGGTCAATTGGTTGGTCTATAGAAACGTTAATGTTATTCTTACCTATATCATTTGTTGCAGTGGGTATTGGATTCGTATTGCATGAATTAGGTCATAAAGTGGTTGCACAAAGGTTCGGATTCTTTTCGGAATTCAGAAAATGGAACTATGGATTGATTTTGGGTTTCATCTCAGCATTGGCTGGTTTCATGATATTTGCACCAGGAGCAGTGTACTTTTCATCATATGGCAGAATGGTTACAAATGAAGAAAACGGAAAAATTGCATTGGCAGGACCAGTGGTAAATATTGTTCTTGCATTACTCTTCTTGTCAATAACATTATTCATAAGACCATTCCTGTCTACGTCAAATGCGGGCATGATGTACATTGTACTGTTAACGTTGGTATTGGCATTCAATGTTAACAGTTTCTTGGCAGTTTTCAATTTACTTCCGGTACCACCTCTTGATGGATCTAAGGTCATTCAATGGAACCTGCCGATATATGTCATAGCACTGGCAGTGTCCGCTTTACTAACATATATTTCATATACGATAACATTAATTTAAACCCCTTTCAAATAAACTTTTTTTTTTGATTTAACTTATTTATTGATAATTGTTGGAGAAAAATACTAATGAAATTTGAAACTAGATTGAATGAAAATAAACAGGTGATGATACCATCATATTATGTTAAGAAATACGATTTGGATTTTGAGGATATTGTTGAATGGATGGAAAATTCTCAAGGAGAAATAATTGTAAAATTCAAGAAAAATGTTCATGGTGATTAAATAATTAAAAAATAGTTTTAAGAATGATTTTGTCTCATTCTCATTGTAGGATTATCAAGGTACGAGTAGAAATTCCACGACATAAACGTCAAGTCAGCTTTGCCCTTAAATTTAGCGAACACTTCTCTGATTAACTCCTTATCTGGGGTTTCACAGTTAAGTGTGTATGTGGTGGTGTTACCGTGAACTTCAACATTGGTCACGTTAAACTCGGTCATGTCCACAGGTTCTATCTGGTTGACAACACTTAGTGTGTGGCAAGTTGTATCGCTACCGGCAACTTCAATTATCATGGCAAGTAGCAATATATAACCCAGTATAAGTATTGGATTGATAAAGTATTTTACTTCAATTCTTTCCTTATTAAAAAGCTTTTTGACGTCAATCTTTCCTCTGGAATAATATGTCAACAATAGGAAGGCAAATCCGATAAGGAATGGTTGTGAAAAGATTCCACCATCTATCAGTCCAATAAGGGCAACATTAAGTGCAATAATTGAAACTATTTTATCCAGTGTTCTCATATTGCAGATTCCCAGTACTCCCAGTATGTAACAAAGTGGCCAAAATATTATTATTATCAGTGCATATGGCATAGCATACTGTAAAATGGATGAACCGGTATTTACATGTGAAGGCACGATATAATTTGCAAAGATACCCAGTACCGATTTGTATACGTGTGAATGCATAGGACTGGTGGTACTGGTATCCGGTGACATTGAAGTAAGAATTGTGAAAAATGACACGCCAAACTGTTGTCTGATGATTGCTTCAATAATCAATCCGAATAATGCACAGGACAATAGGATTATAATTGCAAATTTAAGGTACTTGTAGTTTGATTCGTCGGTTTCATATAATTTTTCACATAAAACTTTATCCTGTTGTATGACTGAAGTTATAATCAGGGTTGCACCTATTAACCACAGGAAAAGCACGGTTTTTCCCTCAGAGGATCCTTCAAGCAATGGCCATAGAAGTTGCGTTACAAATGAATCAATATAATTTGTAAACAAAATAATAAAACCTAATAGTATAAGTATTATTCCACATATGATATATTTATCAATTGAAGGTTTAATTTCATTTAATTTAATTTTTAACACCCCCTAAGGGTTTTTTTTTTAACAAAAAAAAAGATTGTGAGAAGAAGTTGAAGTATGGTTATTTAGGATAAGTCAAGCATTCTCTGTATTCCTACACGAGCTTTTCTTGCAATTTCATCATCAACAACAACTTCATATTTTTCTTCAACAAGTGCGTCACGAATCTTTTCAAGAGTAATAAGTTTCATTGTTAAACAGAATGCGTCATGTCTAAGTGGATAAAACTCCTTATCGGGATTTTCTCTTTTAAGTCTTGTTGCAAGGTCTATTTCCGTACCAACAACTAATTCCTTAATCTTTGGATCTTTTGCAAGTCTGACCATTCCACCAGTACTTTCAACATAGTCTGCAAGTTCTCTGACATCATCATTACATTCAGGGTGAACAACAATCTTTGCATTAGGATAGTCAATTCTTGCCTGTTCTATATCTTCAGGTTTAAACAATGTATGAACATAACAGTGTCCATCCTCAGGGACAATGATTGCATTTTTACCGGATGCCTTAGCTGAGTATATTCCAAGATTGTGGTCCGGTGCAAATATAAAATCGTCACCTTCTAATGATGAAACTATTTTACCGGCGTTTGCTGAGGTACATACGATTGTTGCTTCACTTTTTGTTTCGGCTCTGCTGTTAACGTAGAGTACAACTTCACTGTTAGGATGTTCCTTTTTTGCCTGTTTAAGTTCTTCTAATGAAATCATGTCTGCCATCTGACAGTTTGCCCTGTTGTCTGGTAAAAGAACTTTCTTATCAGGACTGATAATGGCAGCTGTTTCAGCCATAAAGTTAACACCACAGAAAACAATCATGTCAGCTTCATCAATTTTGCTTGCCTTAATACATAATTCCAATGAATCACCTACAAAGTCCGCAACTTCCTGTATTTCCTTTGGCTGATAATTATGTGCTAGTATTATAGCATTTTTTTCTTTTTTCAGTTTTTCAATTTCATTAATAATTTCATTAGTCATACTTAACCCCTTCTAAAATATTTAAACTCACTGAAAATATTATAATTTTCATAACATAAATATTTTTTTTAAATTATTGCATCTTCGAGGGTATTTTGGCATTCACAATTCAAATTATCGTTAGATTTTTTAATGCTTTTTGTAATTATCTGAATTAATTTTTCTTCACAATCTTTCATGGCATCAACAACTTCGGTAATTGTTAACTTATGTGGATAGATTGATGCAGCATAATTTGTCACTGCACAGATACTGCCATAGCACATCTGTTTTTCACGTGCCAGAACAACCTCGGGCACTCCTGTCATACCAACAACTTTTCCACCAATCATTTTGTAGAACTGTATCTCAGCACCGGTTTCAAATCTTGGCCCTTCCGTTGCAATGTATGTTCCGTAGGGATGTACCCTGCCGGAACTTATTATGATTTGTCTGAGTCTTTCACAGTATGGTTCGGTACAGTCAATGTGTACAACCTCATCATCAAAGAATGTGCAGACACGGTTATGGGTAAAGTCAATGAAGTTGTCCGGTATTAAAAGACTGCCGGGTTCAATATTGGTATCCAATGAACCGACGGAGTTTGTTGCAAAGACCTGACTGACTCCAATAATGTTTAAAGCTTCAATATTTGCTCTGTAATTGATCTTGTGTGGTGGTACACTATGTCCATTACTGTGTCTTGGAATGTATGCTACTTCCTTATTGTCAATTTCCAGGATGCTGATTGTTGGTGCTTCACCATATTTTGTGGTAATGTTTTCTTCACGGATAATTGGATAATTTTCCTTTAATGAACTTGTTCCAGTTCCACCAATAATTCCAATCATCTGGTTTACCCCTTAATTACACCTAATGGTATCATTTGTGCAACAAGTTTGCTTATACCTGCAGTGTCAGCAGTTTTAACTACTGTATCTACATTTTTGTATGCATTCGGTGCTTCTTCTGCAATTACAGGTTGTGAATTTGCTTTAAGAACAATTCCTTTATCAGATAATTGTTTTTGTATTTCTTCTGGTGTAAATTCACGTTTTGCACCTGATCGACTAAGTACGCGGCCAGCACCATGAGCAGTGGAACCGAAGGTTTCCTTCATGGCTTCCTTTGTACCTGCAAGTACATAGGAGCATGTTCCCATTGTACCTGGTATAAGTACTGGTTGACCAACGTCACGGTATTCCTGTGGTATTTCTTTTTGTCCAGGACCAAAGGCTCTTGTTGCACCTTTTCTGTGAACATAGACTGTCTTGTTAATTTTTCCAATTTTATGTTTTTCTCTTTTGACTATGTTGTGTGCCACATCATACAGTGTGTGCATTCCAAGACTGTCTGCATCCTGTTGGAGTACGTTTTCAAAGGATTCTCTTGTCCAGTGTTGAATCATTTGTCTGTTTGTCCATGCATAGTTTGCACCACATGCCATTGCTTGCAGGTAATGTTGTGCCTCTTCAGAATCTATTGGAGCACAGGCTAATTGTCTGTCAGGCAGGTTCATTTTCAAACGTTTTGCAACTTTGTCCATTTCACGAAGGTTGTCTGCACATATCTGGTAACCGCAACCTCTTGAACCGGTATGTATTAATATTACAACCTGATCCTTTTCCAGGCCATAGTTTTTGGCTATTGTTTCATCGTAGATGTCGCCTATTTTTTGAATTTCAAGGAAATGGTTTCCACTACCCAATGAACCAAGCTGTGGGATACCTCTTCTTTTTGCCTTTGTACTTACTCTTTCCGGGTTTGCACCTTTCATACAACCGTTTTCTTCAAGATATTTGAGGTCTTCTTCCCATCCGTAGCCATTTTCTATTGCCCATTGTGCACCATTAATTAATACGTCATCTATTTCTGTTTCTTTCAAGTGTTTTATTCCCTTACTTCCGAGACCGGATGGTATTTTCTTAAATAGTTCGTTTACCAGATCTTGCATGTATGGTTTGATGTCCTCTTCTGTGAGGTTTGTCTTGATAAGTCTTACTCCACAGTTAATATCAAAACCTACACCTCCCGGACTTATCACTCCATTGTTTTCAGCAAATGCCGCTACTCCTCCAATACTGAATCCGTATCCGAAGTGAATGTCTGGTAATCCTATTGATCTTTTTTGTATACCTTCTAAACATGCTACATTTACTACTTGTTTTATTGCTCCATCTTCAATAGTTTTTGCAGATTCGTCATCTAAATATATACGAGCGGGTACTCTCATATCTTTTCTGGCAGATGATGGAATTTCAAATACTCCATCCCTTATTTTCTCTAAATCTTTTTTACCTACCATGTTTTCACACTCAAATTTGTTATAATAATCTAGTATTTTTAAATGTAATTTTTTATTTATTATTAGTTTTTGTATTTTTGAATACTTATTAATTTTTCATTCATAAATCTACGATGAATCTTATTTTGACAGTGTTGTCCTTGTTTTCTATACTCATTTCATGGTATGTGATTGCCTTTACTTCAGTTTTATAATTGTATATCTGTGTATCATAGGTGTCTCCAAGTATATGTCCATTTAGGGAATACGTGTCTTCATTTTTAGTAATGCTTATGTCGTATTCTGATGCCATGAATCTTTCACTATCAAGATATATTAATAGTTCAGTTATCCAATCGTATAATAGTCCATATTCATCCTCTGATTCTAGGTTGACTTCTTTTTTGATTTTTGGCCGTATTTTTTCTATGTCGGTGATTAAATTTAATGTTGCTAGTGCTGAATTTTTGAATGCTTCTGTTAGATTGTCATTAATTACTTCTATTCCAATGTCTGCTGTTGTATCATAATAATTAAAATTTGGGTTGTTATCATTCATAATAATATTATGGTTTTATTAGTTTAAATGTCTTGTTTTATTTTTAAATTAATTATTTTTCATTAATTTTTATTTATATCTATTATAAATTGTAGTTTATTCTTATGGTATTTGTAAAAAATTATTTATTTTAATTTACAGTTATTTTATGTGTTATTGTAATTGTGTATTCTTGTTTTGCTTTAATTCTTTGTTAAAAATTCTATAAAAATTTTTTAATTTTTATGGGGCGTTGTCATTTCTTCATGTTCTTTGATATTGTAGTTTATTTCTTATTTGGGGGGTATGATTTAAATTGGACTTTTGTTTTCCTGTTTATTGGATTATGTTGTTTTTCGTTGTTTGGTGTATGTTGATTAGTTCTCACAACCCCCTTTCATTTTACAGGCTTTTTAATACTTTTTTATCGTTTGATATTACGTTTGATAGTAGTTTTCAAAACCCCTTCATGATTACTTATCAAAACCCCTTCACTTTTTTAATAAAAACAGTTATTATTTGTATTAATCATGCTCTTTGTCACGGGTAGTTATCAGGTACTCTGGGTAGTAGTTATCATGACCCCCTGACATTACTTATCACTTGCCCCCAATATTACTTATCAACACCCCCCATTACTTCTCAAATGCCCTAAGATGTCCTTTATATTAACAGAAGTAGAAAGAAAAATTATAGAAACATGATTTAATCCGTAGAAAAATCCATCTCCACGGATTATACTTTTTAACTAAATACAAAAAAAGGTGATGAAAAATGTTTGAAAATTCAAGACAAAATAAAATAAGAACACTAGAACCAAAAAAAGATTTCATAATTAATGACATCAACATTAAAGAATATGATATAACATCCATATCAACAATTTTAGCAGTATCCTCATTATTCTTACTTTCAATGAGATTCATAGTACTAGCAGGGATATGTTAGAAAAGATGAAAAACAGGAGATTCACAAAATGTTAACCTTTAAAATCAATAACAAAAAACAAAACAAGAAAAACAAGAAGAATCCAAGTCTAAAAGAAATCAACAGGATAGACTCAATTCTTCTTAACGAATATTACATAATTTATTAACTACTTCTTTTTTCACTCTTTACCACGAAGAGTTCTTCTCTTTTTAGGTATATTATCCTTAATTTCCTTAGCATCAAATCTTAAGGAAATATAACGGGAATTGCCCTTATTTCCGCTGCCGGTGTAAGTGGTATCAATCAGCCTTAGAAACTCAAGTTTATTAATAAGTCTGTTGTAGGTTGCATAGCTGATTTTATTTTCACGATTAAATGCTTTAAACAATTCTCCAGAGGTAATATCCTTCTGATTAATACGTGAAATAAACAGGATTAACTTCTGTTCATTATCATTCAAAGTTTCCAGTATGTATTTGAGGCTGGCACCACGAGCGGATTCAAATGCCTTTTCAACATCATCATCAGTAATTACACGAGAGGCATTAAATTCAGCATTGTTACCACTAATACGCAATAAATCAATACCAAGACGAAGATCACCATGATCCATTGTATAATCGGTAATTGATTCAATAAGGGAATCACTTATGACATTTGGGAAGAAACCAAGACGAGCCCTTTCTTGTAAAATCTTAAAAGTTTCCTCGTAATTATATGGATTAAAGTTTACCTCATTAGCATTAAAAATGCTTCCAACGTTCTGGTCAAGAATATACCTGAAGTCAATATCGGATAATACTGCAAAAATACCTGTACGCACACCATCAAAAGATTCATGAGCCCTAAGAATGTCATAAAATATTTCACTAATAACATTTCCCTGGAACAGATGGTTAATATCGTCCAAAGCAACAATCAATGCCTTTTCAGTATCATACAATTCATTCATAATATTATTGTATACGCGGGCAAATGGAACACCCGTTTCTGGAGGAACATGACCTAAAACTTTCTTATGGATTTGTGAGAAAATATCGAATTTTGTTGAATGTAGTTGACAATTCACATAAACACAGAAAATGTCATCATAACAATCTTCCTCAGCCATTTCAAACAGTTTCTTAATGGCGGTTGTTTTTCCAGTAGCTGGAGGGCCAAGAATAAGATTATTGATAGGTTTACCCTTCATAAGTGCAGGCCTAAGTGATAAGGCCATCTCTTCCATTTGTGGTTGTCTTAGCTTAAAATTTTCAGGTAAATAATCTGAATTAAACACGGTCATATCTTGAAATATAGTTTCATCATACATTAGAAAATTATTCAAATCCATTCTCTTTTCTCCTCCATTCATATTATACGATACTGCCTATGGCAAATGATATAAATGCAATTAACATTGCTATCTTCATAAGTTTTGATACATAGTGCAAATTTTCTTTAGATTGATTCTTAAGTGCAAGAACAGCGGAATATATGAATATTATATCAGCTACCAACACAATTAACAAGTATATAATGGAAAACACGTTGTAAATATACAATACCGGACTAAGTAAACAGGTTAAAATGTTTAACGCTACCGCTACAATAACGGCATTCTTCGCCCCATACTTAATGGGAAGGGTGTTGGCATTTTCCTTTTTATCTCCCTCAATGTCCTCGGTATCCTTAATTATCTCACGTGATAATGTCATCAGGAAAGCAAAGAATCCAAGAAAAACGCCAAGACCGACATCGCCAGTAATAAGTCCTCCATAAACAAATGTCAAACCTGTAAGTAATGATACACAAACGTTTCCAATAAGACATCTCTGCTTAAAATCATATGCATAAACAATCATCAGTATAGAACAGATAATAACTGTTATACCATTTTCTATCGATATGAGAAATCCGAGAACTGTTGCAATTACAAACAATATCAAACTGTAATACAATGCATTTTCCAGTTTAATCCTGCCTGATGGAATAGGTCGATCAGGCTTATTTATCTTATCAATCTCATAATCGCAATAGTCATTGATGGTGTTACCTGCACCGGTGGCTAAGAAGACACTTATGGCACCCAACACAATTCCAAAAGAAAAGGTTTTTCCAATAATTGCCATAAGCAAAACGGCAATCAGTGCCATAACAGCATTACCCGGTCTTAGAATTTCCACATATGAATTCATAATACGTATCTCTTATAACTTGTTAGTTTGATTGATTTATAGTAATCATTTATACCTAATATATTCTTTATAAGGAATCTTTAAAAAACTTTGTTAATGTGAAGACTCAGGAATGTATGTGTTTTGATTTGGTTAAATCAATAACTTTATATTATAGTAAAGAGATATTATTAAATAACTAATTTTTAACATACTTAAAACTGTGAGCGAATGAGTATCACTCATTAAGGAGTTTTAAATTAGAATATTATTTATTATATAAAATTATATTTTAAAAGAATGGTCATTTAATCAGACAACAAGCGTTTAAATGAATGTAATGACTTGATTAATTTTATTAATTCAATAAATTATTCTAAAAGTTTTTTTTAGAAATTTTACATGATTATTTTTTAATGCTTGAAATGGATGGTTAAAAACCAGATGATAATTGGAGGACAATTAAATGGCAAATTCAGTATATGTAAAATTTGAAGTACCAAAAGAAATCGCTGATAAAGTTTACGAAGCTTTAGAAGTAGCAAGAGACACAGGTAAAATTGGAAAAGGAACTAACGAAGTTACTAAAAACATTGAAAGAAACAATGTTGCATTAGCAGTAATTGCTGAAGATATTGAACCAGCAGAAATTGTTGCACACTTACCTATCTTAGCAGAAGAAAAAGAAATTCCTTACGCATACCTTCCAACCAAAGAAGAATTAGGAGAAGCTGCAGGTCTTAAAGTTGGTACAGCATCCGCATGTATTATTGATGCTGGTGAAGGCGAAGACTTAGTAAACGAAATTGTTGAAAAAATTGCAGAACTCAAAGAATAATCGGATTGGAGTAGTATTACACTAAATTAAATAATCAATTTTACTTTGAAGATGAGCTTTTAGTATTATATTTAAATTTTACAAAAATTAAAAGAAGTTTTGGTATAATAGATTAAATATTCTTTAGGGGTATTTATTTTTTAGAAATTGTATTCAATTCTATTAATTTTTTTTTAAATAGGTTCTTTAGTGTCACTTCGGTAAATTATTTTTTATTTAGCCAATCAAAAAATATAAGGTGATTATATGGAAGACGGTACTCCAGCTGAAGTTATTGAAGTTTTAAAAAGAACAGGAATGACTGGAGAAGTAATGCAAGTAAAATGCAGAATACTTGATGGAAGAGACAAAGGAAGAATACTCACTAGAAACGTAATGGGTGCTATTAAAGAAGGCGACATTTTAATGTTACTAGATACAATAAGAGAAGCTAAAGAAATCAGAACTCCATAAGTATGATGGGAGTCTTTGAATTAATCTTTTTTTTATTGTTAAGAATATTCTTTTTTAAGAGAGAATTTTTTAGGAGTTAAAAAATGAGAACATGTTCATTCTGTGGAGAAGAAATTCCAGAAGGTACAGGTAAAATGTATGTTCGTAGAGATGGATCAATTTCTTTCTTCTGTAGTAGTAAATGTGAAAAAAATAATAAGCTTGGTAGAATTCCAAGAAAAGTTAAGTGGGTTAAACAATGAGACAAAGAACTTTCGCCATGTTAAAACCTGATGCAGTCAAAAGAAGATTAACAGGTAAAATTTTATCAAGATTTGAAGAACGTGGTATTAAAATAATAGCAGCAAAAACTCTTATGATTTCAGAAGAGCTTGCAAAAACTCATTATGGTGAACACAGTGAAAAACCATTTTTCAATGATTTGGTTTCATACATTACCTCAGGACCTGTATTTGCAATGGTCTTGGAAAGTGATGATGTAATCAGTCAAGTAAGAAGGATGGTTGGAGCAACAAATCCTAAAGAAGCAGATGTCGGCACAATCCGTGGAGATTATGCTATCGATTTAGGTCGTAACGTTATTCATGCTTCAGATTCTGAAGAATCAGCAGTAAGAGAAATAGGTTTATTCTTCGATGAATCAGAATTCTGTGATTACGAATTACCTGATGAAGATATTATATATGAATAGAGGAGCCATAAGAATTTATATTTCTTTTATTTGCTCTTTTGCTATTATTGTAATGTGAATATTAGTAATGTTGAAGTTGTAAGATTATTATTTTGTCAATATAATACTTCAAAAACCCTAATAATAATTTTATTTTAATTTACGCGTAAAAAAATAATAAAAATAATAATTATTATATTGATTAGATAATTGTAAGATAATTTCAATGTTCAAAAAAAAGTATGTTCTACACTTAGATTAAATTGATTAACAAGCTAATTAAAGTATTTTCAGAGAATCATTCAACGAAATTTTTCAGTATTTTCAGAATTTTAATATGGAAATGTAACAAAATCTAATTTAGCCTACAGTTAAATAATTAATAACTTATAAATGTATGCACATTTTTTGGAATGTGAGATTATATGATTTTTTAGGGGATAATAAAATGAAAACTAGATCACCTATAGTGTCTGTTTTAGGGCATGTGGATCATGGTAAAACGACGCTTCTTGATCATATTAGGGGAAGTACTGTTGCATCCAGAGAAGCTGGTGGAATAACACAGCATATCGGAGCAACTGAAATACCAATGGATGACATTTCATCTATTTGTGGTGATTTTCTTGAAAAAATGAAAATAGAAGACAGATTGCCTGGGCTGTTCTTTATTGATACACCTGGACATGAAGCTTTCACAACACTGCGTAAGCGTGGTGGGTCTTTAGCTGATTTAGCAATTTTAATTATGGATGTTAGTGAAGGTTTTAAACCTCAAACATATGAAGCTCTAAATATTTTAAAGTCATCAAAAACACCTTTTGTAGTAGCTGCAAACAAGATTGATAGGATTCCCGGATGGAATTCTACGGATAATGCATCATTTTCTGAAGTTGTACAGAATCAACATTCAAAGGTTGCATTCGATTTGGATCAGAAATTGTATGAAATTGTAGGTACTCTGCATGAGGAAGGGTTTGAATCAGAACGTTTTGATAGGGTCAGTAACTTTGCCAGTCAGATTACCATAGTTCCTATTAGTGCCCAGACCGGTGAGGGATTACCTGAACTGTTAACAATGCTGTTGGGTTTGGCATATCAGTACCTTAGAGAACAACTGCAAATCGAGGAGGATGCCCCTGCATCCGGTACGGTTCTTGAAGTCAAGGAGGAAAAGGGACTTGGTTTAACCATTGATACAATATTGTATGATGGAGTTCTTAACAAGAACGATCACATAATGATGTTAACTAAGGACAATAAGGTGATTTCCACTAAAATAAGAAGCCTTCTTAAACCAAAGGCGTTAGAGGAAATCAGGGAATCCAAGACAATGTTTGAGGATGCTGAACAAATCGTGGCAGCTGCTGGTGTGAAGATTGTTGCACCGCACGTTGATGATGTTATTAGTGGTTCACCATTAAAGGTAGCTAATGATGATAATCTAAGGATTGAAGAGGAGCTATTGTCGGAAGTGGACAATATACGTATTCAGACAAATGATGTTGGTATAATAGTTAAGGCGGACACGCTTGGTTCACTTGAGGCACTAGTCAATATACTGGACTCTAAGGACATTCCTATAAAGTCTGCAGAAATTGGTGACATATCACGCCGTGATATTATTAATGCATCAATTATGTATGAGGAAGATCCTAAGCATGGAGTAATAGTTGCGTTCAATGTTAATATTCTTCCATCGGCAGAGGAGGAATTAGCTACCCAGGACATTCAGGTATTCCAGGATAAGGTTATTTATCAGTTAACTGAGGATTACATGGAATGGGTTACAACAGCAAAGGAACGTCAGAAAAAGGAAAGATTACAGGCGCTTACACGTCCATCAACCATACGTATAATGCCAAAATTAGTATTCCGTAACAGCAAACCTGCAATAGCCGGTGTTGAAATAATGTCCGGTATAATTACACGAGGAGCTGTATTAATTAATGATAAGGGAAACTATGTTGGTCGTGTAGAAAGTATGGAAGATAACGGTGAAAGTCTGGCCAAAGCTTCAAGAGGTTCAAAAGTGGCAATGGCAATAGCAGATGCAACTTTTGAGAAGGATTTTGAAGAGGGTGACGTGCTATACGTTGACATGGATGAACGTAATTTCATGGCAGTGCTTAACGAATTGGCAGATAAGCTGTTGGATGATGAATTATTAACCCTTGATGAGTTAAAGGAAATCAAGCAGCAGCATGAGGATCCTAACTGGGGAGTTATCAATACTGACTGGAGTGAACTTGACACTTTTGATGATGATGAGGTGGAATTTTACTAATCCCGTCACGTTACAAGCAAGATAGTAGGATGTAGTTATTAGCTTAGCTACAAAATGATTAACAAGATTTAAGAACAATATATGGAGGCATATAATGGTATATAAAGTAGTAGTATCAGATGCAGATCAGACATACCAATTAGAACTGGATGATAAAGATGCAAAAATCGTCAACGGTCTAAAAATTGGAGACGAATTTAACGGTGGAGTTTTAGGACTTAAAGGTTACAAACTCAGAATCACTGGTGGTAGCGACAAAAACGGTTTTCCAATGAAACCAGACATTGATGGTACAAGAAGATTCAAAAGTTTAGTAAGTGAAGGTGTAGGATTTAAACCTACTAAAAAAGGTTTAAGAAGAAGAAAAACTGTACGTGGAAACACAATTGCAGATGATATCTCACAAATCAATGTAAAAGTTTCAGAAAGAGGAGAAAAAACACTAACTGAAATCTTTGCAGAACCGGAAGAAGAAGTACAAGAAGAATAGGTACAATAAATTGTTTGATAATTTATTATATCCTAGGAAAGGAGGTGTAACTATATGAAAGTACAATCCGAAGTAAACATTGGGTTAGTCGGTCACGTGGATCACGGAAAGACAACGTTAACAAAAGCCTTATCCGGAATATGGACTGACACACACAGTGAAGAAGCAAAAAGAGGTATTTCTATCAGGTTAGGTTATGCTGATATAACATTCAGAATATGTAATGAATGTGATTCACCTCAATGTTACACTACTGAAGAAACTTGTGAACACTGCGGTTCTAAAACGGAAGTACTTAGAAAAGTATCATTTGT
>MVAA01000038.1:0-3729 GCA_003266105.1 Methanosphaera sp. rholeuAM6 | reverse complement strand
CAGAACAAGATTGATACGGTAACTAAGGAAAAAGCAATAGAAAACTATTATGAGATAAAGGACTTTGTGAAAGGAACCTGTGCAGATGGAGTGCCTATCATTCCTATATCAGCACAGCAGGGTGCAAATATTGATATTCTCATTGAAACCATTCAGAGACATATTAGGACACCTAGAAGATCTTTACGTAAGAATCCTAAATTGTATGTTGCAAGATCTTTCGATATTAACAAACCGGGTACTCATCCTAAGAAAATCAATGGGGGTATCATTGGAGGTTCTCTTATACAGGGAAAACTCAAAGTCGGTGATGAAATAGAGATTAAACCCGGAATTCAGATTAGACAAAAAGGAAAATCTGAATGGAGAAGCTTGACAAGTACAATCATAGGATTGGAAGCTGCCGATAACTTTGTTGATGAGGTTGCTCCGGGAGGTCTCATCGGTGTTGCATTATTATTGGATCCGGCACTGACTAAGGCAGATTCATTATCCGGTTCTATTGCAGGTAAACCTGGAACTTTACCACCAACAATACAAGATTTTACTATGGAAACACATTTATTAGATCGTGTAGTTGGTACAAAAAATGAAACAGATGTTGAACCGATACATTCTTCTGAAAACTTAATGATAAATATCGGTACATCCACTACTGTTGGTCTTGTTACAAGTGCAAGAAACAAGGAAGTGGACGTGAAACTTAAGTTACCAGTATGTGCGGAAGAAGGTCAACGTGTAGCTTTAAGTCGTAGGGTTGGAGCTAGATGGAGGCTTATTGGTTATGGTATCATCAAAGCATAGGGCAGTAGTTGATACAAATTTTTGATGATGATGATTCAATTAGGTGTTGATGTGGTGGAAGAGCTTAGTATTCTATTACCATCAAGTTATGATTTAATTGTACCATCGCTTGTAATCAATGAATTGGCTACGCTGAAGAAGACGGCTAAGGGTCAGGACAAGATAGCAAGTAGTGTTGCATTGCAGATTGCAAATAGCGACGCATTTTCCATTGTTGAAATGGAAAAGACAGATCATGTGGATAACTTGTTACTTGATTTTTGTACTGGTGATGATATATTATGTACAAATGATAGAGACCTTCGGCGTAGGGCTAGAAAAAGGGGAATCACAGTTTGTTATCTTAGACAACACAGATTCCTGGAAGTAGACGGTTATATAAAGCATTAAATGTGTTATTATCAGTGGATAAACAATAAAATAGTATAAGATATTGGAGGAAAATACTATGAATCTCTGGACAGACATAGAATCAGGAAGTAATGTACCTGAAGAAATCACAGTAGTTGTAGAAATTCCAACAGGCTCTAGAAATAAATATGAGTACGACAAAGAAAAAGAAGCATTTGCTCTTGACAGAGTATTATTCTCACCATTCCATTATCCTGCAGAATATGGTTTCATGCCAAAATCATTATGGGAAGATGGAGATCCTTTTGATGTTCTGGTTATGATGGATCAGCCAACATTTCCGGGATGTATCATTGAAGCACGACCAATCGGTATCATGAGAATGATTGATCAGGGAGACAGTGACGATAAACTTCTTGCAGTACCAGTGGAAGACCCAAGATTTGCTGATGTTACAGACATCAGTCAGTTACCTGAACATTACCTGAAAGAAATCGAACATTTCTTCAGTCAATACAAAGCATTGGAAAATAAAACAGTTGAAGTTAAAGGATGGGAAGATAACCAAGCTGCAAAAGAAGCTGTTTTACATGCAATTGAATTATACAATGAAAAATATGAATAGAACATATGTGAGGTTTTGAAAGTGTACGAAATAGCAACTATCGAAGATACGGTAAGAGTACCACCTAATATGTTTGATAAACCATTAGAAGAAGTGGCAGCTGAAATACTTAACAAGAAATATGTTGGAAAACTGGATAAAAAGTTAGGTATTCTTATCACGGTTACTGAAGTATTGGACCATGCGGAAGGTGTTGTAGTAATTGGTGATGGTTCAGCATTTTATCATCTTACATTCAATGCATTATTCTTTAAACCAGCATTACATGAGGTAATTGACGGTGAAGTAATTGAAATCATAGAATTTGGTTCATTTGTACGTATTGGACCATTGGATGGTCTTGTGCATGTTTCACAGGTAACTAATGATTTCATTACTTATGATGAAAAACGTGGTGCACTTGTTGCCAATGAAACAAACAAGTCACTTGAACAGACAGATTATGTACGTGCAAGAATTGTGGCATTAAGTATGAAAGGAAAGTCTACAAAAGAATGTAAGATTGGTTTAACAATGAGACAACCAGGTCTTGGACGTTTCGAATGGATTGAAGAAGAAAAACGCAAATCCAAGAAATAGTATGAATTATAAGTTAAAGGGAGAATTACTATGGCTGAAAGAGCATGTAAACGATGTAATTATGTGTCTTTTGAAAAGACATGTCCATTATGTGGAACAGAAACATCACCTGATTGGACTGGATTAATTGTAGTGGTGGATCCTGATGAATCATCATTGGCACAGGAATTAAATATCACTACACCGGGAAGATATGCTTTAAAAGTAAGAAAATCAAATTAATAGGAGAATAAGTGTTGTGCTAAAATTACCAGTATATCTTAGAAAAGAATTGAAAAAGCCATTTGGTGTATTGCACAAGTCTGTTAATTTAATTGAAGAAATCTTGCAAAAACAATTGTCAGAGGACAAGCTTGTTATTGCAATTGGTGATGTAACATCAATAAACCTTGTTAGTATAGGTATATATCCACAGATATGTATTGTGGACAGTCTCACAAAAAGGGAACCTATAGAACATAACTTAAATCATACAAGCAACGTAAAATATGTAGATAATCCGGCAGGCGTATTAACTGAAGAATTAATTAGTGTGTGTAGCCAATCAATCATGGAAGCTGCGAAAGATAATCTGATTATTATTCAAGTTAGGGGCGAAGAAGACCTTGCAGTTTTACCCTGTGTTATCAATTCACCAAAAGATGCATTGATTCTTTATGGGCAACCTGAGGAAGGTGTTGTTTTGGTAAGAGTTGATGAAGCCTATGATAGGGCTTATAATTATTTTAAACAATTAATTAAGGAATAACGATAATATGGAAATTAAAATTATATCAAAAAAAGAAAACCCATTATTAAATAGGACTGAAATTGAATTCGAATGTGACTATCCTGGTGAAGGAACACCAAACATTTTGGATGTTAAGCATAAAATTGTAGCACTTGAAGACTCATCCAACGATCTCCTCGTGGTGGACAGCATGAAGCCTAGCTATGGAGCAACAAAAGCAGTTGGATTAGCAAAAGTGTATGATTCCATAGAAAAATTACAGGAAATTGAACCAAAAGCAGTTCAAGCTAAAAACGAAGAACCGGAAGTTGAAGAACCTGCAGAAGAAGAAGCTGAAGAAGAAGTTGAAGCTGAAGCTGAAGCAGATGAAGAATAAGTTTTGGTAGGGGTTAGAATAAAATGTCAAAAAAATATGAATTATATGACGTAGTGGATGGTAAAATCGTAAGAAAAAATCCTGAATGTGTTAGATGTTCACATGGCATATTCATGGCAGACCACGGTGACAGATATGCATGTGGTCGTTGTGGATACACACAATGGAAAAACGAATAAATGTCACGTTTTGTGATATTTTTTCCATTATCCTCTCCATTATTTATTGTATCTGATTTTTTTTATTGTAATTTTTGTTTTTTTT
>MVAA01000033.1 GCA_003266105.1 Methanosphaera sp. rholeuAM6 | reverse complement strand
AAAGAACATCAACCAGCATTAGCAACAGCAACAGCATTAATGACAACAACAATGACCTCATTCGGTAAAATTGCAGCATTAATGAAAGAAGAAGGATTAGACGTCACAATAGGTTGTGGTGGAGGTGCAGTACGTCGTGACTTCGTAGAAGAATTCGAAAACTGTTTCTACGGTGTAGAAGCANNGATGATGGTAAAACTTGGGAAGACATCAGAAAAGAATATGCAGCAATCGTTGGGGAATACGTAGCAGCATACTCCTAGATTTCTTAACCCGATGTAAGATAACTTCTATCTTACATTTTTTTATAATTATTAATAAATATCAATATCTTATACCAATATGTTGAGTTTTAGCGTGTTCTCAACATCATTTATTAAATATATTTGGGAAATTACTAGGTTTCCACTATACCTAGTTATTATTTTTTTTTACAACTCTTTTTTAGAATTTAATTTATAGAAATAGTTAATTTGCCATTTATGGAGATTAATTTAAACTTTATTGGCTTATTTTACAGTATATTAAAAAAAGAATCAGTTGGGGGGGGGAGATTATTTTCTCTGGCTTAGAGGAGTGTAGTTTGCTGGTATGACAAGTACTGGAACAGGAGCTTCACGGATGATTTTTTCGGTAACACTACCCAGAAGGAATCGATCAACCTTATTTTTACCACTGTTAGACATAACTATCATGTCAATTCCCTCTTTATCACAGACTTTAAGTATCACATCACAAGGTTTTCCTTCAAGTGATAATTTTCTGATTTTAACTTGATTTTTTTCATCTTTTTCCTCTTCAAGTTTTTTAATAACATTTTCAAATTGTTCCAACACTTTGTCACTGTATTCCTCGAATTTAGTATCACCGGCTTCAATAGTTTCTTCAGGTATACTGCTTAAGTGTTTACTATCCACCGCATGGAGCACTATTACTTCAGCACCTTCATCTGCTGCAATTTGTAATGCATGCTTAATAGCAAATTCGGAGTTTTTAGAACCATCTGAAGTTAATAAGATTTTATTATACATACTGAATATTCCACCTATTTTTTAACTAGATAATAATTTATATGTTTTAAGTGAATAATAAATCTTATCAATATTCAAAAGTATTTGATGGATGGTTATTAATTTTTCATTTCTAAATATTAAATAAAATATCTAAAATATTATGCTTATTATTTTAATTTGAAAAAATACTAAATGTGGAATCCGCTATTTTCATGTAATGTTTATGAGGTTAGACTAAAAAGAATAGGTTATATATACTTATTTAAATTAAATATTAATTAACAGATGGTGGTATTAATGATTACTCTTGATGAGGAGATATCTACATTATATGAATTATTGACCCAAAATAATTTGGATTTTATTGAAAGTGCTGATTTTACTGTTGAAGACTATAAGGAAATTATCGGTGAAATATATGCCGAAACTATTGAGGGTCTGTTTTTAGACACCAATGTTTCTGCTTTAGATAACATTAAAAGAATTGCCAATCAGCATGTTAACATATATTATTCCGATAAGGAAATTTCATCAGGTTATTATATTTACAAAAAGATATACATCAATGATAAGTTACCGGAATCTCAGCAGATTGTAACTATTATTCATGAGTTAACCCATCATCTCTATGCTCAGATTTTTGAAAAATGGTTGTACAGACTTTTTAATATTAATAAATGTTGTATAATTGAATCATTGGTCATGTTTATGCTCAATAACTCTATTGAAAATCGTGTTGCTGATGAATATTTGTCATATATTGTTGAAGGACGTTTTACACCACCGGAGTATCAGAATTATCTTTCTTTCTTACAGTTATTGATGGAGTTGGGTATTGATGTTGAACAGTCAAAACAGTTTTTCATTTTTGCTCATGAAATCAGTCATGATATAGATGACATGTTTAAACCAATTATTTCTGATGACTTACGTTCCAGCATTTCCAATCAGTTTGTTACTGATGATATGGAAGTGTTGAATCAGAAGTTAACGTTTGATTACTGTGATGAACGTTTTAATGAAGTAGAAAAAGTTGAATTCATGCAGGAAATGATCTATTTCATATTTGACTATTTTGTAAATGGAGAGGGAAATATCTCTGATTTGGAAAATTACATTACTGAATTTGACATGAAAATAAAATAGTCTGTTAAAAATAATATTAAAAATAGAAAATGATTAGCGCCGTCGGCAGGACTTGAACCTGCGACCAATCGGTTAACAGCCGAACGCTCTACCTACTGAGCCACGACGGCATATAGAAGTATAATTATAGTATCTTTCTTTTCATATATAAATTTATCTATTTTTGTTGATTTCTTTTCAAAAAAAGTATTATGAGTGATTTAATAATTTTTTTCGAATTTCACTACGTGTTTTTTGTATTTTGTCATACGCAGCTTTTTAATGAAACGTTTTTTCATTATCCTTTTTTTAGTCATCTTTTTTGCACCATGTATACAAGTTTTATACTGTTATATATGTTTATATTATTATTAATACTTTTTTATCGATTATAATTAAACAATGTTTAATATTATAATAACAATATCCAAATAAACTAAAATAAATGAATTAAAACCTTATTTTGATGAAAATACTTACATTTTCAAAACAAATACATCCAAAAATTGAATATATAATCAAAGCATATACCCCATCAGAAAAAATATTATCAGTAACTTATCATTACCATGTATTTAAAAGAATTAACTTAAAGAAAAAATAAAGATAACAATAAAAACTATAAAATTATAACATGAAAATTTAATTTAACAATATGAATAATCATATTAACAAAAAGAATATAAGATAAAAATTCAAATATATTACAATAGTGAGTGACATGTTATTTGAGGGGATTAAGGAAACACAAAATACTAGAATAGAAAAGGATAAAGAGACTGAAAATGAGATAGAAATGCTATATTCATTCGGAGTAGTGCTCTTTGAACATACAATATTAGAATCAGATAATAAAACCATCAGCATATCCTATTTTGAACCAGAAAAAATATATGATATAATAATTGAAGATAAAAAACAAGGAAAACTCATAGAATACATCAATACCAATCAATTGAATGATACGTTCAAACAGTATTTCAGTCTGATAAAAAACGAAGAAACAAGCGATGAAAATAATGACATACTAAAATGCACCAGTCACAGCATAGAATACTCATTATAAAAAAAAGTGGAAATAAGGTAAGTCATTACTGTTTAACAGTACATTTAGCACTGGATGAACAGTAAGCTACACTTTTAACAAGACATAATTTAATTTTAGAAACACTAACGTTATCAAGAGACAACTTAATTTTAACGATTCCATTTTTCACGGTAAAATATTTAACATTATCATTCTCAAGATATTTCTCATCGTCTAATTTCAGATATACCTTCAAATTGCCCCTTGTATTATAGCCCTTATAATCCTTAACCTTTGCTTCAACACTAAGGGTATTGTTCTTTATCATTGCCTTACTTATTTTAATCTTTGTACTGGAAGGATTCACATGATATATTGTTGAATTCTTTGAACTGTAATATTCATCACAAACCAGTATTGCAGTAACATTATAATTTTTAACATTAAACTTGCTTGTTAAACCGGCAGTTCCGGCAGCAACAGTATAGATATACCGGGCAGTATTATCCTTACGTAATTTAACCAGTACAGTTTCACCGTTAGAATCCTTGATTGTCTTACCGTTAACCTTAAACATTACATGGGCCTTCTTATAGAGCATATTGCTGTTCTTGGAGTTTGGGGTTGTATCATTAAGTTTTGCAACAAATTCAATAGTTTCGTATGTATTGACGCTTGTTTTTGAAGCAGTAACTGTCATGATCGCTTTTCTTTTATTGATTTTTGCTTTAACTACTTTTGAAACCTTTGAATAATACTTATAATTACCGGTATAATAGGCCGTAATGTTTTGAAGATTTCTCAGCTTTAAATCGGCTACAATCTTAACGCTTGCAACACCGTTTTTGACCTTAAGAACTAATTCTGATTCGTTGCTGTCAAAACTTTTATCCTCTCTGAGCCTTTCATTGTTTAATTTGAAGATTACATTTCCACCACTGACAGGATTACCTTTTTGATCCTTTATCGTGGCTTTAAGAGTAACCTTTTCACCAATTGTTGATTTGACGGAACTGACAGTTACGACAACATTATTCTTTTTAACAGTCACAAGCTTTTTAACACTGTTTAGTAAGTGGTCATCATCATCAAAACAGCTTATTTCAAAGTTTTCCTTTTTAGTGGAATTGACTTTTAGGCTTGCTGTTCCCTGCGAGTTTGTAGTGATTACACTAACTTTTCCATTGGAAGACTTAATGTATACCTTTCTGTCATTTTCCGTTTTGTTGGTTTTATCGTCCAATACAGTAATATCCAATCTGGTATAACCGATAGTGTTGCCTACCTGTTTTATGTTGATAGTCACGTTTTTAGGTATATTGACGTTAACTGTAGTGTTGCTGGCACGGTTTTTTCCGCTGGCCAGGAAGTTGACTTTAATGGTTTGTTCACCTGTATTGTTTAGATTAAATGTGGTATTAAAGTTTCCTTCATCCACTTTTATGTCTTCCTGTATGATATTGTCATTTGAATCCTGAAGAGAGATACTTCCTGATATGCTGGTACTTGCACTTCCTTTTACAGTTCCTTTAAGAGTAACGCTGGCTTTATTGATACTTGTATGTGTTACTGTTGTTATCGTTTCCTGACTGAAGAGTTTTATAAACTCGTTGGCGGTTTTTATTCCGTTGTAATCGGCTGTTGACTTGTGTTTTCCGTGGTCACTGCTTGTACATATGTAGTATATATCATTGTTGTCCATGTAATTTCGTGGATTATACATTCTGCCGCTTGTTTCACTGCCTCGTACACTGCTGTAACAGGAACCTTCTTCGTTAACACAGTCGGATGCATCGTAGAACCATGCAAGAACCACATCATTTCCGCGGCTGCGAACTATTCTTCCACGGTTGTCGTTTCCATTTTTAGCAACTTCCTTAATGTTGGACGGATCCACTCCATTAAACAGGTGGAACATTATTGCATTTGTTATCTTATGGTTATAGAGATAGAGCATATTTTTGTACATGGCACTTGGTCCAATTGTGTATCGTACAACATTGAATCCTGCTTGTTTTAATGTGTTGACAACATTGTTACAGATTGCCTTATCGTTTTTGTTGGTATGATCCATTGCAAAATATATTTTTTTGCTTTTGTCAAGTGTTATATTCATCACACCTGATTCCTTAGTTGTCTTGTCACTCTTTGTTAGGTTAATTTTTACTATTGTTTTGCTATTGTTTGAAGTGCTACTGTTTTGGTTTGTCTGTTTTTGTGATGTTGTTATATTGTTGCTAGTTGAAGACTTGTTGTTATTATTTTTATTAGTATCTGCGTTAATCTTGTTATTTGTTTTAACATTTGTTGTTGTTGTCTTCTTTTGAACATCTAATTGTTCAATATTTACTTCGTTTGTACTACTTATTGATTCATTGCATGTTTGATTAGTTGCACTAACGATTGTTGATGCAAGTATCAAAACTGTAAATGTAATTAATAAGAAAAACGCCTTATATAAACTTTTATTCATAATTCACCATTTATTTTTGAAATCGAACTGTTTTTTACATTTATAGTTCATAGTATTTAAAATATCCTTTTAAAATTAAATTTAAATCGTTATTAACTAATAAAAATTCCACATCTAATCGAATGATTTTTAATATAACATAGAGGTATTTCCACAATATTGTTCTATCGATGACTCTTTATACCAAAAAGAAATTGAATAAGTCTGATTAAGATAGATTTATCCTTTTATGATAAGTGTTCCGTATGTACACTTTACATTTAGAACATATAGTCATGACACCTATCAAGTGGTCATGAATTTTTATAGTTGACGTGTTTATTGGATTAATCTTTCAAGAGGGAATAAAAGTAAAAATAGTGGTGGTTAGTAGAATAGTTTCATGAATTCTTCTACCGTTTTTTCTCCCGTATAATCTGCATCTTCCGTGTGATTTCCCATGTCACTGCTTGTGCAAATTCCTATTATGTCATTGTCTTCCATATATTCCTTAGGATTCTCTAAGCTGGGTCCCGTTTCGCTTCCGTAAACATAATTAATTCCTGAACCGTTATCATTGACGCAATCTGCTGAGTCATAGAACCAGGCAAGTACCACGTCATTGTTGTTGCTGCGAACAATACGTCCACGATTGTCATTTCCGTTTGTGCCAAGTTCCCTAATTGTTGATGGATCCACACCATTGAATAGATGGAAAATTATAACGTCGGATATGTTGTTGTCGTAAATATAATGTGTATTTCTGGACATTTCATTAGGTCCAATTTCTGCTGTTACAACATCAAATCCTTCCTGTTCCAGTTTGTTTACAATTGTGTCACGTATTTCTTCATCATTAGCATTAACATGATCCATAGCAAAGTATATTGGCTTTGATTTATTAAGTTTTGCCGTACCTGACTGATTTTCCTTTTTCTGATTCTTGTTCAGACTTAGTAACGTAAAGTTATTGTTTGTATCTTTCGTATATTTTTCTGTAATGTTATCGACGATTACATCTAATCTTGTATTGTATATGTTATCTGAGTCAGATTGCGTTTTATTATTATCAAGGTTCGTATAAGCGTTTACAGTTGCTATCGTTAGAATTAAGAGAATTAATGCCAACATGAATAATGATTTTTTATTATTCATTAATTTCATTACTCCTAACTTTGATTAGTCTTATTTTTATTTCAGGTAATTATTATATATTATATGATTGTGGTTAAAAAAAGAATGAAAAATATTTGTTGAAGGTTGATTTTTTCCGATAATTAAAATATTATTTCCTTTGAATAACTATTTTTTGAGATATGAGTTTTGGGAGATAATTTTAATTGAATAAGTTTATAGCAATTATTAANNNNAAATATGTGATAATATGATTAGTTTAATGTAACCTTCAACAAACGTCCTTTATGTTTATGGATTATTAGATATGTTAATTTATTCATATTTGATTATATTTGTACAATAATTGTACATATAAATGATATGTCTTCGTAGTATATAAAGGTTTGTATAAAAAATGTACAAATTATTTTTTGAAGAATAAAATAAAAAGAATTAAATCGACTGAAAAACTTAAATAATTAATAACAGCACAATAAAAAAATTAATAAAGGTCAAAACATGATAATATACTTCTCAGCAACAGGAAATTGCAAATACGTAGCAATAGCAATATCAGAAAAAACAAACGATAAAATACAATCTATGATACAGTTAAACAACAGCAAAGAATACACTATTCAACTGGAAGAAAAAGAAGATCTGGGAATAATAATACCAACCTATTTTTGGGGATTGCCGGCACTTGCAAAAGAATATCTGACAAAAATGCACATAGAAACAAAAAACAAAAACCCATACATTTATGCAGTATCAACATATGGAACCACACCCGGCGGATCAATACAGATAATAGATGAAATCCTAAAAAAGAAAGGATACAGATTGAATTCAAAGTATTCCCTTAGAATGGTGGATACATGGACAGTGGAATTTGACCTAACAAAAGAGGAAAACATAAATGAATTTACTAAAGATACCACAAAGAAACTCGACACAATCATAAAAAGCATAACCGAACATAAGAATGAAGAACTCACGGAAAAAACAAAAGGAAAACTCTTTTATACAATGGCACAATTTGCATATGAACTGGAGAGAAAAACAAGTAACTTCACAGTGGATGATGAATGTATAAGCTGCGGCATGTGTGCAAAGGACTGTCCGGTAAATGCCATTTCTATAGAAAACGAAAAACCGGTTTGGAAAAACGACAAGTGTCTGATATGTTTTAGATGTTTGCACAGATGCCCAACCTTCTCAATTGAATACAAGAAAAAAACAAGGAAAAATGGACAGTACACTAATCCAAACATAACAGTATTTGATTAAGTCCTGGTATAATTAGAATACATAATATATCATCATAAGAAAAGTTTGACTAAATCAATGGCCTGTTCTATCTGTTGGGGTTTCTCAATGATACTGCCTGCAATATTGTTACGTGTTAAAACAGTATATCCGATAAACTCAAAGTTTAATATTTCCTCAAAGTTAAACCTGTAAGTTTCAATATTTGTCCTGTATAAGTCTTCATCAGGCTGACCCTGTGAAACAAGAACTGCAACCTTTTTTCTGCCATACTTTTCTGTCCAGTCAGACATGAAATAAGCGTATAAACGGTCAAGAAACATCTTTGCTTGAGCAGTTAACTGACCCATATATATTGGGGAGGCCAGTATGAATCCGTCAGCAGTTTTCAATGATTCATATATTTCCTGCATATCATCTTTTATGCTGCATTCCTGTTTATCATTCATTTTACAATAATCACAACCATGACAAGGTTCAATATTAAGTTTGTTAAAATCATAGAGTTCCGTTTCAACACCCATGTTATACAGGTATTTAATGGCCTGATTTAATGCGTGTCTGGAGTTACTTATTGGTCGAGGACTGGTTGATATTGCTATAATTTTCATTTTAATCACTTAATATATTATTAATTATTTATTAAAATATAATAACTACTAATTTTAGTTTAACCTAAACAAAACTTGCATAAATAAAAATACACAAAACTAAAAAATAACAATGAAACAATGATGAGGAGAATCTTATGAATCTAGAAGAAGTCAAAAAGTTATATACTCCAATACAGACAACAAAGACACTTACAACAGAAGAATACAAAGAAAAATACGTCAACCTTGAAGTGACATTGAAGGCATGCAGGGAATGTCCCAATTATTCACAAAACTGGGCATGCCCAGAATTCAACTACAACCCACTGGAAAAATGGGACAAATACGCCAATATAGAACTTATATACACAAAGATAAAATATACTCCAAAGGCAATCAATACCACATACAACATGGAAGAAATAGGATTCATCATAGAAAACACATTGTTTCTTGAAAGAAACAAACTCATACCACAGCTGGAAGAAAAGGAAAAACAGTTAAATGGAGAATTATTGTCTGCAGGATACTGTGGATACTGTGAAAAGTGTGCCCGCATTGAGAAAGAAAAATGCAAATACCCTGACAAATGTCATAACAGTATAGAATCCATTGGAGGATTAGCCATTGACACTATAGAAGGAGAATTCAACGAAGAAATGAAATGGATAGACATGGAGAATGGCAAACTGCCGGAAAACTTGTCCCTGCTCATGGCAATATTATACTAGATAATTTTATGAATAATTTTTACAATAACCTACAACATAATACAATAATAGAATAATATAAACGAAATATTGGGGTGACTTTTTGGAGTCTAGTCGTTTTGAAACATTTATTGATGCAATACTTGCCATTATGATGACGGTGATGGTGCTTAAAATACCGCAACCGGAAACCTTGACCTTGGCGGGAATATGGAATTTAAGAGTGATGTATTTCGCATATTTTGTCAGTTTCATAATGCTTTTTAGTGTATGGGATCATCATAGAAAACTATTCGTTATCATTGAAAAAATCAATAACAGGGTAATGTGGATGTATTCCCTTCTGATATTCTTCCTTACATTGCTTCCATACTTTACCGCATGGGTAGCTCATGAATCATATGCTCTGGTTCCGGAGCTAATGTTCGGACTGATAGTGTTTTCAGTAAACATGCTCTTCGTATTGTCTACCAAAGTGGCTATTAAAAATGACGTGCATAATGATTTGATTAAAGAGCTTAGCTATAGGGAATTATTTATTCTTGATGTGGTACTCTTTAGTATTGGTGCAGTACTGTCATTTATGGGCTATCCCATCAGTATGATGATAATCTGTCTTGTCACCATCATAACATGGAATATCATACCATATATTCAGAAAACATACGTGTTGGGTGATGATTAGATGGAAACTGAAAGGTTTGAAGCACTTATCGATGCAATCTTAGCCATTATCATTACAATAATAGTGATGGAAATACCTTTACCTGAAACTACTAGCCTAATGTCACTGATTGAATTATATCCCGAATTCATTGCCTATGCAATCAGTTTCGTAATATGTTTTAAGGTCTGGAATTATCATCATAACCTCTTCAACATTGTAAACAAGCTCAACAGTACAATCACATGGACCAGCGGTATATCCATAATGTTTGTCGGACTGTTGCCACACGTTACCACCATGATTGCCAGTGATTTCCATTCATTTGTAGCTCAGGCAATGTTCGGATTGGTATTTTTCATTACGTGCATAAGTTGCTTTATCGTTGATGAAATGCTTATACATATAGACAAGGCTAATATTGCACTGCGTCTTGCATTGGAAAACCGGAAGAAAATAACTGTTATATCAATATTAATTTTCATCATAGGTTACATTATAGGATATTATCTTTATCCGCCGGCAATACTTGTTTCATGTGTAATAGTAATCTTCAGCAATTATATTCCACGCAAGTACTTGAAAAAGATTAAACTCCCCTTCTAATATTCTTTTTTTTGGTTCTTATTATTTTTTAAAAATAGTTCTGTTCTTATTCATCTATCAAAAAATGAATAAAGGGTGGAGATTAAATTTAAGAATTTGCTTTGATAAGTCTTCTGATATACTCATTAGCCCATGCAGTAGTTACAAAACTGGCAATAATCTGACCGATAAGTATACCATACCAGACACCATGTTCTCCCATACCAAGCATTACCGCAAACAGGTATGCACAGATGGTACTGAAGACGATATTTCTCAGTAATGTCTGTAACAGTGCAGTCAATCCTTTTCCCACTCCCTGGAAGAGGAATGTTGAAGGTGCACCAAATGCCATGAACACGTAGTATAATGTCATGCTACGCAGGAATTCTGTCATGGTACCTGCCAAATGACTGCTTCCACTACTGTAGGAGAATAATATTACAATCTGTGGTGCGAAGATGTATATTATAACACCGGTAATTACACCAATAATCAATGCCAGTTTCATACTGTAACGATGAGCATGCTTGATGTTTTCAAACTGTCTTGCACCGTAGTTTGCTCCAACAATACTTACAAGAGCAGTACTTATACCTATTATAGGCATAGTACCTAGACTTACCACACGCCAACCGGTGGAATATACGGCCACTGCATCGGTGCTTGCAACCATTGTAAGTAATGCTGATATGAACGTGATAAGGATACTGGTCAACAGCAATTCCAGACTTGCAGGTATACCCACTTTGAGTATGTCATAGGTTATTTCCCTGTTGAAATGGAATTTTGAATACATAGGCTTGATATAGGTGTCCTTTTTAACGTATAACCAGTATGATATGATTACAATAACCAGTCCCGATGACAACAGTGTAGCGATTGCAGCTCCTGCAACACCAAGATTAAGCGTGTAAATGAATATCGGATCAATGATAATGTTAATGATACATGATATTGCCATTGCTATCATTGTACGGTTAACGTCTCCTTCAGCTCTGAGTATTCCATACATTGCATTAGGCAATATGAATAATATTGCACCTGTAAATATGATATTTCCATAGCTTAATGCAAAATCCAATGTATCTCCAGCACCCATTGCAACAACCAGTGGTCTGAGTATGGCTAGAAGAATTACGGATGCTATCAGTGATATGATTATTGTCAGGAATATTACATGTAATCCACCGTTATCGGCCATGTCCTTTCTTTTTTGTCCAATATACTTTGATAATGCACTTGTGGCTCCACCACCCAGTCCATTACCGAGTCCAACCAATATTAAAAACAAGGGCGTTACAAAGCCCACACCTGCAAGTGCATCACTTCCAAGACCGGATACCCATGCTGCATCAGCAAGGTTATATATGCTTACAAGAAGCATTGATATGATTAAGGGTATTGACATTTTACGAACTGCAATTTCAGGGTGTCCCAATATGGTTTCAACACCTTTTGTTTTGATTTCTTCTGTTATAAGATTCTACCTCCCAAATGATTATAAAATAATTAAATTTCCTATATATAGATTTATGTTATCTTATGATTAAATTTTTTGATTATGAGGCATTTCATTGAAATGTTTTAATCGTAATTAACAAAAGAAATAGTATGATATTTTAATTAATTAGAGATGTAATTATTATTGTAGTAATATAATTAAATAATAAGATAATCATCACTACTTTTAAAATATTTAATTTCATATAATGTAAACTCTTAATAAAAACAGTATATGTACATGCAGTACATAAAAAAAGTAAAAAAAAATAGAAAATGATGAATAAGTAATCACCAGTACCTGTCACTACCCGGAGTATAAATGACACCACTGCCACCGGTACCAACATAATAACTGTACCTGGATTTGCCACTGCCTCTGCTGCGGAAAGTCTCATAATCATACAAATCCTCTGCAGCATACTCCTGCTGCTGCATCAGATAATCGCTACGCTGAGTATAATAATCATCAAAGTAAGATTTCTGCTCATTAGTCAAATCATCCTTATCAAGGTCAAGAATAGGAATAACAGTACCATTTTTATACTTCATAGTAAGCAATATATACCGGCCATCATCACGCTGAATGCTCCTGGTAATAATAATCGGTTCACTAAACTTAAAAGACTTCTTCGTTGCATAAGCAATACTGCGAACACGCTCGGTAGGAACAATAAATGTAGTATTGTCCAATGTATTGTTAACATGAGCATACTTCAAACCACTATCGCCCTCATAAGTAGTAGTATTATGATCATTATACTCAAAAATAAACTCATCAGGCATAAAATCATGTTCAACCTCATACTCCTGCAAAGCAAAAGCACAAGGAGAAACAATTAATGAAAACAATAATACAATAAAAATCCACCTATTCATAATCAATCACCCATTCATGCTACGAACAATATTAATGACATTAAAGGTAAGACCGGCAACACTACCGGCACTGTCAATAACACTTAAAGTAACGTCCCTATGAAAACCCAAATCAACAGGCAAAGGAGCATTACCCTTCTTCCAAATAACAACAAGATAAGATTTACCATCACTTACCCTGTCCTTAATCTCATCCAAAGACAAACCCTCATGAATAACCTCCAAATTAGTGCCAAAAGAATCATCCTTCTGCCATTTACTGTTAAGTTCACCAGCATCCCTATCATAAAAAGGATTTAACTCAACAACCTCAGACAAAACACCAAGCTTACCATACAACGTAACCTTTCTGTACTTGGCAGTAAACCTGCCAACACTATCACAAACAGGAGAATCCCTATCCTCCAAATAATCAATCACCAGACGATTACCATTCTGAAAATCATAGGATTCAGAAGAAACATCACCCTTCACATAAGACAAATAAATCACCTACACAAGAACATCAGCCAAACATTCCAAATTACTTAAACAACAAACACTATCATACAAGTCAAGAGACTTAACCAAACGACCAGTACTGTTATCAATCAAATCAAAAACATCATCAGCACACCAATCATAATTGTCAAAAAACTGGATGACCCTCAAAGATTCAAGACAGGAAAGAGAAGTATTACATACGTAAAACATGACAATCTCCTCCTCACAAAGACAATTAACAGGCTGACAAACCAAATCAACAGCATTAAATATTGAACCAACAAAGTAATCAGCATTAAAAGATTCAAATTCCTTAAGAAAATCATAAGCCCAATGAATATTAATTTTAGTTACACGAGTCAATTCAACACCATAATACTCTTCAACACGATTATAAATATTTAAAAGAACAGTATCTGACATAACTATAACAAATCCTTAATCTCATCAATATTATCCTTCACATCCTTAAAATTAAATGAATCCATATTATCAGTAAGAACATCTAATTTATCAATAATATCATCATC
>MVAA01000014.1 GCA_003266105.1 Methanosphaera sp. rholeuAM6 | reverse complement strand
AAATAATTTTGTCAAGTCCTCAACTGATTATGTATTATCTGTTTTTCAAGAAAATCAATTCAAATATTTAACATTAGACACAAATAATTTAACAGAAAAAAAAGGAGATGAATTAACAATGACACATGTTGAGGATGCATTAAAATATTTTGGGGAAAAATTTCATTGTTCACAGGCAGTTTTTGCATCTTTTTCAGAAGAGTACGGCTTACCAAAAGAACAGGCGCTAAAAATAGGAGGCTGTTTTGGTAGTGGCATGAGAAAAGGTGAAGTATGTGGTGCATGTACTGGTGCACTTATGGTCTTGGGATTAAAATATGGTAAAAGTAAAGTTGAGGATGAAAAAAGTAAACTCAAATCTGATGAAGTCTGTGACAGATTTTTAGATGAGTTTAAGAAAGAAAACGGTTCATATATCTGTAATGACCTGTTAAAATGTGATATTTCCACCCCGGAGGGAATTCAATATGCTATGGATAACAATCTGTTTACCGAGTTCTGTCCTGATATGGTGGAATCTGCTGTAAAAATAACTGAAAAAATATTAAAAGAAGAATAATGTTATTTACTTATTTTTCTAAACTTTTTGGATAGAAAGGACATTTGTCTTTTATGCATTGTTCATTTTCGGATGAATATTTACAGGTTATTTCTGATTTTTCTAGTTTTATGCCGAAATTTTCTTCAACAAAATCTATGGCTGCAAGTATCGATAGGAATGAATCTCTTTTACAGCATCTTGGGCCTCCATTATTTGCAATCATGTTTAGGGATTTTGATGTCATCAGATTAGATAGCTTGAACGGTTCTTCTGATAAGGGTGTTGATTTTGAGATTATTGATATAAACATTCCAGAACTTATGCCTGCACCACAGGCTCCCCAGAAACCACATGCCCCACCCGGTACTTTTTTTGCTCTGTTTGCCATTTCAATTAATGCCTCGTTGAGATTTATGTTTCCCCCTGCATTTTTGTAGGCTGTAAGAAGTGCTGAACCTACCAGTATGTGATGTTCCGGCCCATGCATATGACAAAATGGTTGGGACATTAACCTATCAATTATTTCCAAGGGATTGGTTGATTTTTCTTTTTTGCATATGTCAAATATTGCATTAATACCTTTCATATGACAGTCGTTACAGATGTAATGACCATTTTCACATCTTGTTTTACTGTTTTCAACTTTATGACATATCATACATTCCATTGATTCATCTTTTGATAGATATTCAATTTTTGAATCACAGACTAAACATTCTTTACTCATATTTTTCACTTTTGTTGCTTATTTGATTTTAAAATGAATAATTAAGATTTTTAAGGATTTATTCATCTAATTTTATATTAATTATTAAGATTTAATTTATCAAAACCTTTATATATTATGTTTGTTAAACTATTATTATCGGAAGTGTATTTCCTACTTCCGTTATGTTTATTAAAATATAATGATAATAAAAACAATAATTATAAAACAAAAGGAAGCATAACCAAAAAAGAAAAAAAATACGGAGGAATAGACTTTGGTAGCAGAAGAGTTACTAAACACAGGAGACACTGCATGGATACTGATATCCACAGCATTAGTCATGATTATGACCCTTCCAGGGTTAGCATTATTTTATGGAGGTATGAGTAAAAAGAAAAACGTGTTAAACACAATGTTCTTATCTCTTACCGCATTCGCTATTGCAAGTGTAATATGGGTAATATACGGTTACCAATTTGCATTTGGAGAAACAATCAGTGGATTTATAGGCATACCAACAAATTTCTTCCTAGCAGGAATAGGCTTGGATATGCTTCATCCAGACACAGGAATACCAGAATTATTATTCGTTGCATTCCAGGCAACATTTGCAGCAATTACTGTTGCACTAATATCTGGTGCAGTAGTAGGACGTATGAAAGCAAAAGCATGGTTGCTTTTTGTACCAATATGGTTAACACTAGTATACGTACCCGTAGCACACTGGGTATGGGGTGGAGGATGGCTATACCAAATCGGAGCATTAGACTTCGCAGGAGGAGCAGTAGTACACCTTAACTCAGGTATAGCAGCACTCGCATTAATCTTAGTGCTGGGAGCAAGGAAAGATCAAAGATTATTACCACACCACCTGGGATACGTTGTAATAGGAGCAGCATTACTATGGTTCGGATGGTTCGGATTCAACGGTGGATCAGCACTTGCAGCAAACGGACTTGCAGCAAACGGTTTAATCACAACCAACGTAGCAGCAGCAACCGCAATGCTTGGATGGATTTTAATAGATATATGGAAATCAGGAAAACCTACAGTACTTGGTGCAGCAACTGGTGCAGTAGCAGGACTTGTAGCCATTACACCAGCAGCAGGATTTGTTGACGTACCTGCATCAATCGTAATTGGATTTACAACAGTATTCGTATCATACTTCGCAATATCATACTTGAAACCAAAATTGGGATACGACGATGCATTAGACGCATTTGGAGTACACGGACTTTCAGGTACATGGGGAGCTATAATGACAGGAGTATTTGCATCACCAGCAATAGGTGGAGTAGCAGGACTCATATATGGAAACCCAAATCAGGTAGTAATACAGTTAATCAGTATCGTAGCAGTAGCAATTTACTCATTCATACTAACTTATGTAATTGCTAAAGTAATTGACAAAGTAATTGGAATGAGAGTAACTGAACAAACAGAAATAGAAGGTTTAGATGTAAAAGAACATGAAGAACTTGGATACAGAATATAATAGGAGTATGATACTATGAAACAAGTAACAGCTATTATAAGAAGTGAAAGATTAGATGCTGTGAAAGAGGCTTTGGAAAAAGTAGAATGTAAAGGAATTACAGTAGTAGATGTGAAAGGTAGAGGAGAACAATTAGGTATAGAAGAAAAATACAGAGGAAAAAGCTACAGAATAGATCTTCTTCCTAAAGTAAAGATTGTAACGGTAGTACATGATGAAGTAGTTGATAAAATCATAGACACTATCTGTGAAGCAGCCCATACCGGACATATAGGTGATGGAAAAATATTCGTCACAAATGTTGAAGAAGTAGTAAAAATCAGAACAAACCAAAGGGGTGATGACGCATTGTAATTAAATAGTTTTCAAATAGTTTCATATTGGTAACTAAACAATGACAGTAGTCAAAATCTCCTTAATCACCCCATCTTAACCTCCCCCCTCATTTAATCTCCCATAAATAAATAATTATAACCCCCAAAAATTATCTCTCGAAAAATTCATAACCTCCCTCATTATAATTTTTTTTGAAAAACATATTTTGAAAACATTACTCTAAAAGGAAGATCAATTAAAAATTAGAAAAAAAGAAGTAATATACAATTAAATGAACCTGTAAACATGCCCTAACTAAACCATTTAAAAAAAAAAAGAAAAGATAATTAATAATCTTATTCAAAGTCTATTCCAGTTATTCTTAATCCACCATAATGTGATTTGTACTTAATGTTTAATCCTATTAGTAATGGTGTAATTTTTTCTATCATTCGTGCTTTTTCAAGTTTTCCACAATCAATACATCTTACACCAGGCAATTTTTCAACTAATTCTTTGACTTGTGCTTTTGCTTCATTATTATCTCCAGCAATTAAACAGTCACAGTCAATAGGTTCATGAATATTGTTCAGTTGTGAGTTACTGATGTTGTTAAAACCTGCTACAACTTTTGCACCTGTTTTTTTAAGTATTTTTGCAGTTCTTTCTGCTGCTGATCCTTCCATCAAATCTACGAATCTGGCAGGTGAACCTCCAATTGCTGTTTCCAATGGTACTGTTGCATCTATTAATATTTTTTCTCCTACAAATTCCTTTATTGATTGTAACGTTGCTTTTTGTGCAGCTAAAGGTACTGTTAATATAAGTAATTCTCCTTCTTTTGCTGCATCTTCATTGGACATTCCCACCATACTGATATTATCATAGTCTTTAAGTAATTCCAATGATTCTTCAACTTTCGTTAATGCTTTTTCTTCTTGTCTGCTTCCAATGATTACATCTTCTCCAGCTATTGCTAATCTTTTTCCCAAGTTTAATCCTTGTGCGCCGGTTCCACCTATTATTGCTATTTTCATATTATTCCTCCAAATCTATTTATCATGATTAATCATTATATATATGTTTATCACCATACTTTAAAAGTCTTTCTAGAATATGACATTAAATATTTTAAAAAATAATTACGGAGAAGTTATATGGCATCTTCTCCAGATTCTCCAGTACGTATACGGATTACCTTTTCAACATCGGAAATGAATATCTTACCATCCCCAATATGTCCAGTATATGCACCATCTTTAATTGTTTCAACAATCTTATCAACGTTGTCTGCTGTAGTAACTATTTCGATTTGGGTCTTATTAATAAGATCAATGTGGAAGGTATTTCCCCTATATTTTTCAGTTAAACCCAACTGATCCCCACGACCTTTAACATCATAAACAGTTAACCCATTACAACCAATTTCAGCCAACATATCCTTTACTATGTCCAGTTTTTCCGGTCGAATAATTGCGACTATTCTTTTAAACATAAAATCACCCTATCTGACAAGAGGTATACCTGTAATGTGGAAAGCTTCCAATGATAATGAAACTAAATCTTCACGTTCAAGTTTTTGAATGTCGGTATTACCTGCCTGCTGAGTTAACATTTTAGCTTCTTCAGTCATTGCATTGATATAATTTGCCACATGCTGACCGCCACGGATAGGGTCAAGTCTTCTTCTGAGAACCCTGTCCTGTGTAGCAATACCTTTAGGACAAGTACCATGACTACATCCCTGACAAACTTTACAACCTATGGATATTAAAGCGGCCGTACCAATATATACTGCATCGGCACCTAATGCTATGGCCTTTGCAACATCTGCTCCCGAACGTATACCACCAGCAGCCACCAAACTGACTTCATCACGTATACTTATCTCTTTAAGAGCATCATCGGCTTCAACAATAGCCTGAATTGTAGGAACACCTGCATGTTCTGTTACAACTTCCGGTCCTGCACCTGTACCACCCTGCATACCATCTATTACTATTATGTCAGCTCCGGCTTTTGCAGCAATTTTCACGTCCTGTTCAACACGACCTGAGGTAAATTTAACTATAATCGGTATTTTCCAGTCGGTAATATCACGTAACTGGTCAATTTTCATTCCAAGATCTTCCGGTCCAACAATATCCATATGTCTTGCAGGACTTAAGGCATCCGTACCTTCAGGAATGTTTCTGATACGTGCAACTTCAGCAGTTACCTTTTCGGCCAACAAGTGTCCACCCATACCTGACTTTGAACCCTGACCAATTTTAATTTCTATTGCTTCAGCATTGTTCAAGTAATTTGCAGATACACCAAACCTTCCTGATGCATACTGTGCTATCAATTTATCAGCATAATGTCTTTCTTCAGGCAACATTCCTCCTTCCCCGGTATTTGTAATAGTACCGGCCAATGAAGAACCTCTTGCAAGTGATATTTTTGCCTCTTTACTTATTGCTCCAAAAGACATTGCCCCTATCATAATAGGTGTTGCTATCTTTATAGGATTTTCTGCAAATCTGTCACCAAGAACTACCTCTGAATTACATGGTTCACGGTACTTGTCTATTGGAGGTCTTGATACCTGTGCCGGAAGGATTGTCAAATCATCAAATGATGGAACATGTCTGGTAGAACCACAACCTCTGACCTTATATGATCCTTCTGCTGCTTTCCGCTGAATTTCAAGCATTGTATAATTAGACCAAATACCCCTATTCTCATCAGGTAACGGTGTAACATATATTGCATTATTTGGACACATCTGTTCACAGATTTTACAACCGACACATCTTTCCTGGTGTACTGGCTGAGGTTCATCGTTAATTATCTCATAAACGCCATGTGGACAATTGCTGAAACAGGTGTAACAGTGTTGACATAACGTCTTTTTAGGATTGTCACACAAATACCAGCAACAACCCGGACGATTGTTGTTTCGTTTACATATTTCCGAACGTCTATCTACATTGAATGGCATTTATATCACATCCTCATCTAATGGTTTTAATGCTTTGAATATCGGACAGACAGAATATTTTGTACCTGATGCCTTAACAATTTCATCAATATCCTTTGTTAGTATTGCTACTGGTTTCCATGGAGAGTTTTCTTTTTTATCTATTACCAAAGCATCGGAAACTATGTTATTTGATATAAGATAGTCCAGTATTGTTGTAACAACTACCCCATCCTGTCCTTCATTGTGTTTTAATGATTTAACTGTTAATATTTTCTTATACTCTCCTACTTTTTTGGACATGTCATTTCTCAGACTTTCTGGAATGAATGTTCTTGGACATACTGAGAAACATAAATGACAGTCTTCAGGACATTTTCCACGTTTTTTCCTTGGTTTTGTATCGTCAATAATTATCATTTTTTCAGGACATACATATTCGCATGCACCACATAAAACACATGAACCAACATTAATTACGTTTGCACGTAAATCCGTGAAATCGGATACAGAATTTTCAGCCATAACTCCCTTATCTGTTTTTTTCCTCTGATATAATACCGGTCTTGATTTTGATTCCCGTAATTCAATGTTTTCATAATTTGTTTTTGCTTTATTAAAAGCTATGCGTTCCAGTAATTTTAGTTGAGATGGTTTTAATTCTTTTGATTTAAGAAAACCTTTTTCAATAGCACCATCTATGACTCTTTTACCTTTTTCCGTTCTGACAATTAATGTAGACCAGCCAGTATCAGAACCAATTGATCCAACGGATATGTCAGATGTTTCCGATGTCAATTCCACACATACATTACAGTTTTTTCTTACAACTGTTTTTGCTGTGGCTAATGGAATTTTCATTTTTTTCCCGCTTTTAAGTGATAAAAATGCAAATCCTTTTTCGATCCTGAATTTTTCTATTTCAGCCATTGTTAAGTTATACTGTTTTAGCAGTTCCTGAAAATAGGAGTATGAAAAGTTTTCCATACAGAATAGTCCAATTTTGAAGTCGATTGGTGCTTTTGTGTAATGCTGTACTTTTGAAGCTGCCATTATTTGACATGGTGTTCCTACCATTGCTATTTTTGTGCCCACCATATTATTCTCCTCCATATACTGGCCTGTTACTTTTTGCCGTTATTTTTTTGAAGTTTGTGTAGTCTATATCAGTTAATTCAAAACCATATTTTGTTAATATTTGTTTTAATTCCTCTTGGTCTTCCAATGTTGAATGTTCCACCATTGCATTTTTTCCCAGGCTTTTTATTTCACCCAATACAAATATGGTTCCACGCATAATGGATTCTCCGGCAAACTCCGTTACATTTCCGAGAATAATCATGCGTCCACCCATCATTAATAGACCTGTCATAAATCCACTGTTACCACCAATGATTACTGTACCACCTTTCATAATTTCTCCGGTACGGGAACCAGCATTTCCTTTTACAACAACTGTTCCACCATAAATACCTTGTCCTGCACCATCACCTGCAACACCTTCAATGATCAGTTCACCTTTAGTCATGTTATCTCCGGCAAACCATCCTGCATTATGTGCTACGTGAATTTTTGGTCCGTCAATCATTGTTCCAACAAAATAACCTGCACTTCCATCAATTTCAATTTCTACTTCTTCTGTTACTCCAGCAGCTATATTGTGGCTTGATTGAGGATTTTTTATTATGAGTTTATCGTAATCTATTGCATGTTCCTTTATTGAACGAGTTAACTGTTTTTCACTCATTCCCATTGCATCAATAACATACTTTCGCATATATATTACCTCTTATATAGTGTATGCTCTTATTTCTCCTGGAGCGATTTGTTCTACATGGTCTGTATCAAGTACGTTCTGTAATGATACTTCTTCTGATGCTATTGCAAATACATCATCATTTTCTGCCATTACCCCTGGTCTTAGTCCCAGTTTGTCTTTTGCTATTCCTATACCATTAGGTGTTCCCACTAAAATAGAAAATGGTCCATCTAAATCTTTCACAGATTCTTCTAATGCTTCTTCTAGTTTGTATCCTTTTGATAATTTGTCTGCAATGTAATGTACTATGCACTCCGTATCATTTAATGATACAAATTTATGTCCTTTTCTTTCCAAGGGGTCCCTGATTTTCCAGTAATTTGTTATTTGTCCGTTATGCACTACTGTTATATCGGGGGTTATGTAACTTTGGTAAGGATGAGCATGGTACCTGTCTATTCCACTTTCTGTTGCGAAACGGATGTGTCCTATCCCGTGTGTTCCTACTCTTTTTGGAACATGATACCTTTCCGCTATGTCTTTAACTTTTCCTATGTCTTTTATCATTTCAAATGAATGTGAACCGTTGATTACTTGAACATCATCTATTAAATTCAGAGTTCTTAACAATGGTTGAAGCATTGAATATTGTTCTAACTGAATTTCACATCTGTAGACGTTATAGTTATCTACTGATTCTATTAATTCTTCATTAAATATTGGACTTAATTGTGTTAAAGTTGTTTTAACTTGATTTAATAATCTTGATCTGTTTTTTAATTCAATATTTAATTGGTAGTTATTTTTTGGAAGGTTTAATCCACCGTATATTGCAAAGCCGGCGGAGTCTGGTCCTCTATGTTGTAATGATTCAAGCATTGCTGTTAATGATTCACCAACATTATGTGTTTTTTTATCTTTATATATTACTCCTGCAATTCCACACATATGTATACCTCTTTTATTAACATTTCAAGTATGAAAGCAACTTCCGTTAGTACTGGATGAAAAGAGATTCAAAAATATTAATCTTATTTAACTGCAACTATTTTTTCATCATATTTACAAGAACTTCGACAATATCTCCCATTTTGTCTACATAATGTGCTCTAATAAATATTCTATGATAAATCCCATCTATTTTAACTATAATTCAAGACAACTATTGCCTTTTAAATCTATTTCTTTAACAGTTACATCAATTATTCTAAAAATAGCCGTTCAATATCAGCATTATATTATCAAGTACTAATATTTCACAGTTTTAATGTCATCAAGTATTATAAACTAATGTAGTTTTACCTTCAATAATAATAATTATTTTTTGAATGTATTTTCTGCAAATACTTTAGTTATTAAACATCTCCTTGTATAATCTAAAATGCATAAATTTAACATTTCATATAGTCACAAATTCTAATATCAGCTTCATATTGGTATTGTAACTTAGTAATATAATTTTTTCATTAATTTTACTAAATATTGACGATTATATCACCTATGAATATATTGTATTTTTAGGCATATATAATTAACTATGAATGTTTAGTTAAGTATTTAAATTAGATAAAAAAAGAAGTTTAAAAAAGCTTTAA
>MVAA01000006.1:4053-6276 GCA_003266105.1 Methanosphaera sp. rholeuAM6 | reverse complement strand
ACAAAGTTTCCATTATATGTTGTCAGACAATCAGCTAGCCTCTGCGTGTCATTGATAATAATTTCACCATTACCGGTTATTCTTAAGCCATAACCTAATGTACTGTCATCACTAATGATTAATATTCCATTATTTTCCAATGTTCCGGATATTGTTGAATTTTTTAATTCTAATCTTCCATTATTGGTAGTTGATATTATTGATTTAGTATTTATCAGTGTCAATTCAGAGTTTGCATTATTGGTTATAGTGTTTGCATTGTTTGAAATCTCTGAATTAATAATAGTTAACTTACCATAATTGTTAATTGATGAGTAACCATAATCTCCTAGTTCAACTGTATTTTCTCCATAAAAGGCTGTCAAGTAACGGAATATTTTAGACATTACGCCATCATCGGCAATTATTTGTCCATCCCCAGTAAGTGAAAAGCTTATACCCAATTCTATATCGCCTTCCAGTTTTAATGTTCCATTATTATTTATTTTATTGTTTATTGTTGAGTTTGTTATTGTTAGGATTCCATTATTTGTTATTTGTTGATTTATTGTGGAATTTAGGATTATTAAGTTTTCATTATTTGTATATTCACCATTTAATGTTGAATTTAAGACTGTTAAGTTTCCTTCGTTGGTAATTCTTTTTGTTGTGTAATTTATCAGTGTTAAATTTCCATAGTTAATTTTATTTTCAGTGAAAGTACCGTTTTCTAGTGTTATGTTACCTGAAAATGTCGGCATGTATGATAAAAATTTTTCAGTATCATTTGTTATTACTATTCCATCACCCTTAATGGCAAATGTTTCACCAATTGTTATGTTATCTCCCAGTATTAGCGTACACTGATCAAGGGTATTTATTTGTGAATTAATCGTTGAATTTACAATTAATAAAGTACCATTTGTATATATTGTACCATTTGTTACTGAATCCCTTAAAGTAAAATCACCATAATTATGGAATCCCCTTTCAAACGTTGAATTCAGAACAGTTAACTCACCGTAATTGTTTATGTAGGAAATATTCATATTTTCTAATGTGTATTTACCATTCAATACCCTCATGTATGGAAATATTCTACTTTTATCATCAATTGTTATTGGAGAAAACTCATTTAAGAAGCAATGTTCACCGAAGATTACATCATCCCCAATAGTAAGATTTCCATAGTTATTTATCTGGGCATCTATAGTCGCATTACGGATTGTCAAATTACCATAATTATCTTTTGCTACCGTAATAACTATATTTTCTAAGGTATATGTTCCATTTAAAACAGTTAAATATATTGCTAAATCCGTACGGTTTGTAATAATGTTTCCAGAATTTGAAAGAATGAAACTATCGCCAAAGATTACATCATCACAAATGGTAAGATTTCCATAATTGTAACTTGAACCATTTATGCATGATTTTTCTAAAATAGCACTTCCATGAATTGAAATCCATGATACATTAGAGTTATGTATTTTTAAATAGTTATTTTCAGATTGACAAATTACATTATCTAATATACTGTCATATATCATAATGTTACCATATTCATAATTTTTTATGGTTTCACTTATTGTCGAATTAATAATAGTTAAATTACCATAATTACTGAGAGTACCAGTTATTGTTGAATTAATGATAGTTAAATTACCATAATTTTTTTTATTTGTTGAAATAACCATATTTTCTAGGGTGTATACTCCATTATATGAATTTAAATATGGTGCTAAATCCGTACGATTTGTTATAACGTTTCCTTCACCGGTAATACTGAAATTTTCACCTAATATATTATCCTCAGTAATTGTTAAGTTTCCAGTATTTGAAATTTTTGCATCAATGTATGAGTTTTCTAATACTGTATTTCCTTGAGTATTTGTAAGTGTAGCAGTTATAGATGAGTTTATCAATGTTAAATTCATATCTGGCCGATTAGTTACCTGGTTAGTTATGTTACTATTAGATATTATTATGTTATTTGCATAGTTTTGTATTCTTTGTGTGATAAGTGCATCGTTAATCGTTATGTTACATCCATTATTAAATCTAGTGTATTTTGTATTTGAATTAGCACTAAGTGTTTGGCTGTTTGCATTGATTATAATGTTTGGTTTGTATGTTCCAGCATTTAACACAGTGTTTGCCGTTATTTGATATGTTTCTGCATTCAAGTTAATTACATATTCATCGTTTTCTGCATCCTGTACTGCATTGTTTATTGTTGTTGTC
>MVAA01000006.1:3147-3972 GCA_003266105.1 Methanosphaera sp. rholeuAM6 | reverse complement strand
AATGCTGTCAGTTGTTGTGTCATCTGCAGCTGATACTGCTGATGATAAGGTTATTATGAGCATTATGAGTGCTACCATGAAGAATACTCTTTTAGTGATCTTCATATTTTTTTGTCACCTTAAAATTTCTATATTCAAAAATATCCCATATTTGGTAAATAATTTTTGAATACATATAATTGTTTATAATTGCTTATTATTAATAGTATGCCCTCCAATTATGTTATTAAAAGTGTTTCGTATTTCTTTTTTTGTTTAATTGAAGTTTTATTGTTGGTTAATCTTCTATTTGAATATACTTAAGTCGCTAAAGGGGGGGGGGGAATTTTGAACCTTTAAATTTAATTTTAAGGTTTTTTAATAGGTTTTTAATATTTTCATATTTTTCATTGTCATGGCAAAATTTGGTACTTTATCAATTTTGTATCATCTTATTGAAGATTGATATTCGTGGGTTATTTGAAGTTATTTCAACATATCCTATTTTATTTTCCATAGTTCATTGATTATAATGGAGATTAGTATAATATCTTTACAATTTATCTTCCTTATTGGATAATATATTTTATTAATATTATATTATTATCATTAAGCTTTATCCTCAAAGCAATAACTTTTAAATCATCAATTCTTAAATAACATTGATTATGCTAATTTTTGAATAGGTTACAACAATTATTAAGAGATACCAATTTGAAATATATGTTGAATAATAGAAAAGAAGTATTATACTCCTATAAATATTAGTTATATCCGATAGTTGATCAATAGGACCATTAAGAATGTTTAAAACTTTTTTTGAAAATTAATTCGTTATAGGTGAGT
>MVAA01000006.1:0-3139 GCA_003266105.1 Methanosphaera sp. rholeuAM6 | reverse complement strand
CATTCAAACAGGAAAAAAAAGTGAGAGTTGGTATATATCTAAGCAACAGGAAATGTGGTTTTACTGCTGGTGTATGAATTCTAATTTGCACTGCCACCATAGTATACATTGTATTTTATGGTCTTGACAGTTATCATTTCACTGTAAGTTTAATTACCGTTGAGTCTGTTTTGACATAACCCNNGTTATCGCTAAACTGTGTTGTCACTACATTATCTATTAGGATTATTGCTTCTGTCTATGCTATCAAATGTAGTGCTCTTAGTGAATGGATTATACTGTGTTCCACTATAACTTGCCGTTACACTGTTTGTACCAGCATTGTTGTATTGACTTTAATCTTCCAGATACCATTTGCATCTGTAGTTACTGTGTAACCACGCCGTTAAGGTTTACCGTTACCTTTTTGCCTGCAATACCAGTTCATTTGATGTCCATGAGATTACCTGTTATTGCTAAATTATCATATTTAATATTTGGTTTTTTTGGGCTTGTATTTTTTTATTTGTTAATATTCATGTTCATTTTTTTGAACGTGTTGATACACTTTTTGTTCAAATTTTTAGACAAGTTATTTATGTTAGAAAACACATATACTTATTATAGTCAGAAAAATTTATAGGATACTAAGCATATGATGGATAGGGATGAATTGATTTTAAATTATTTGAATGAAGAAATAGAAGACATTCCTAATATTATTCATGAAAATATAACATTTGATACAAAATATCATTCCAGAAATGAATTAGATGATATTAAAAAAACAGTGGATAATTATTTGGATGGCAATACCAGTGGCAGATTTAATGTACTTCCTGGAATCAGAGGTGTGGGAAAAACTACCCTATTATATGAAACCTACAACTATCTGGTAAAAGATAAGGATATTCCGCCTAGTCAGGTATTGTACATTTCTATTGATGAGGTAAACAAGATATTAACTCCGGATGTTAAGGAAGTAGTGGATGTATACCTGAAATATAAGCATGATAGCAAGTTAAGCCTGTTGGATAAGAAAATCTTTATATTGATAGATGAAGCACAATATGATAGGAATTGGGCATTATCCGGTAAAATAATTTATGATAAGACCAAGAAGATTTTCATGATTTTCACTGGATCTTCTGCACTGGAATTAGAACAAAATCCTGATGCTGCAAGAAGAATGGATAAGCAAATAATCTATCCGCTCAATTATGGTGAACATTTGAAGTTAAAGTATAACATAACACAGGATGGTATCTCTAATGCATTGGAAAAGTTAATTCTTGAGGGTGACATAAATGATGCAATACAGAAGGAAGAAGAATTGAACTATCAAATTTCCAACACGCTAGATTATCCTTCAAATGATTGGGATATATACCTCAAATATGGTGGCTTTCCAATACTCTTTGAGGAGACTAATTATCTGAAACTTAGAAAAAAAATGGTGGATATGATAAACAAGGTTGTATCAAAGGATATGGTGCATATAAAGAATATGTCAGAAGAAAACAAGTCGATAGCTCAGAGAATCTTAAGAAGATTATCTCTTCAAAAATCAAATGAAATATCACAGAATAAGCTATCCCAACAGTACCAAACTTCTATTGGCAACATAAACCTAATACTTAAAATCCTGGAACAAACACATTTAATATTTCATTGCGAAAGATATACCACATCAAGCAATCGAAGCAATAAAAACTGGAAATATTACTTTGCAACAAGCAGTCTAAAGTATGTATTATCAAGTCAGATAGGAAATCCCCTAAAAAATAAGCCAGAGTTTGAAGGAATATTATTAGAAAACATGGTAGCATCAACACTAACAAACACATACCTAAACAGAGAAGACTTCTACACATTATATTATGATGGAAAAAAGAGAGGCAATGTAGATTTCATAGTTGATAACGGAATAGGAAATCCAATACCCATAGAAGTAGGACGAGGAAAAAAAGATAAAAAACAGATTAAAAATGCGATAAATAACTACGAAGCAGATTATGGTATAATAGTATCAAATACTACACATAAAATAGAAAAGGATAATGATATCATTTATGTACCATGTAAAACATTTTCATTCTTATAAACGCGTATATAAAAAAATGAAAGGAAGTTATATAATAATATTGAAGGGGTGATTAAAATTCCAATTATCAAAAACGAAACAAAACAGACTCATCTAAATGCCATAACTCTAAACGAATTACTTCTCGAGAAACGTGACAACATAAAGGCACATGCAGCAATCGAAGAATTCAATCAATAATTCCTGCAAGCTCTAATAAACCTCAAAGATACGGACATCTACTTTAACTATGATTATTACATAGACAAGGTAGCGCAACTATCCTGCCTAAGCGAGCACAACCTTCAAGTTGACACACAGGAAAAACTAAAACAGGTAACAGGATCAATAGGACTGTCAGAAGTACTGTTAAATCAAGAAATCCTAAATAAAGACCTGGAAGTATTAACAACAGCTTTCACAGAACTGTTTTACGACCTTAAACATTTAGAAATATTCAACGAACAACCCAAATTTTCGGAAAGTAACTTAATTGTTACCTACCTATCTGTTTTTAAAGAAATTACAAAAATATAACAGGAATTCATATTTGTTAAGGTCAGTTGTTTTACATATTCCTTTAGAAAGAAGGTTAATGATGAAATCTTAAATTTATTAAAAAAGTTGAAAAATGAATAAGAACATATATATCATCCGACCAAAAAGTAGTATAAATGATATATTTAGTCACAACAAGGGATTCTTACTGATAGTACATATTTATACTTACCTCTTCAACAGTAGCATACATTGCACGTTATGCTTTTAACAGTACCCATCATACTGTATGTAGAATTTGAATCACTTTTTAACATAAGAACATAACAGTTAATGCTAACCCAAACAATACCCATTGTCATTAACAATTTTAGCATATTATATGCTGGTGTCCTTAAGAAAATCTATTATGTTCATGTGTCTAATTCCATTTCGTGAAAAGTCAAATTCATCAAGTGATAAAACATACTTCGGATAATTGTCCCTTATCTTCTCCAATGATGAAAACTCTCTTTCTATCGTATCATCGGATGCCAACAAATATGTTACCTGAACTTGAACCTCTCCATCTTGTAGAAG
>MVAA01000123.1 GCA_003266105.1 Methanosphaera sp. rholeuAM6 | reverse complement strand
TGTTGTCTTTTCCTCTTCTACTTTGGATAGTGTATTCATCTTCGCTTATGATTCTGTTGTTGATAAATGTGTGGTTTAATCCGTCAAGTGTGACTGTTCCTGTTATGTTGTTTTCTATGAATGTGATGTTGTATACTCTTGAACCTATTTCTATGTTTCCATTAATCGTGTTGTTTACTATTAGTGCAGATTTGACTTTAGCAGTTGCTGTTACATCACCATTAATTATGTTGTCTCTAACTTCTGAATCTCCATCTGCTATTTCCAAGCCTGTTGCAGTGTTGTTGTATGCAACTGAATTAGATACTCTTAATGTACCATTTTCTATGTAGTTATTGTAGATGATATCTCCACCACTGATTCCACAACTACGAATTAATATGTTGTTACGGATAGTGTTTCCTGAGATGTTGAATAGACCTTCACCTTCTCCGTCACCGGATCCACTTCCCCATTGAACATTGACTCCAGCACCATTGAAATCTATAATATTCCCTTCGACAAGGTTGTCTGTACCACTTAAAACAATACCCCAACATATATCAGCTTTCTGTACTGGTCCATGTAGTGTGTTATTTAGTATTAAGTTGTGTGAGTTGTATGTTATGTTTCTTGGTACCTCTACATTGTATGTGGTTAGGTATATGAGGTTTCCTACATTACCTTCTCCTACACATGTGTTGTTAACGAGTGTACAGTAGTCTCCCCATGCTATTACTAGTGTACTGCTTCCTCCATTGTTTCTTGTGTAGAAGTAGCTGTTTTTAACAGTAACATAGGATGAGTTTGCTCGTATACTGGTCTGTCCTACTCCGGAACCAACAGTATGGTCTTCTACAATTGCACTGATATTATCCAATATTACATGGTTTGTATTATATAACCATAACTGTGTGTTGTGGAATGTTACCCCAGTTACATTGGTGTATGCTCCCTCTTTAACAATTGCAAACATATTCCCAGGATTTGCTCCAGATAAATCCCCATTTGTACAGTTTAAGTCTATAACTGCATCTTGAGTTGAGGAGATTATGTTTACTGGCTTGTTTACACATAGTTTCTTAAGGTTTGGTACTCCGAATATTGTTCCTTGGAAGTCTAGAGTGTCTCCCGGATTTACAAGTGCCGTTAGTTTACCATCATTATCCAAGTCAAAGTAGAACTTAACTGTTCTGTTTGTAACTACTATTGTTTTTGGTTCATATGTAGGTTCATAGTTTGTTTGTCCACCTATGTCTATGATTTGTCCTGTTATTTTCGTGTTTTTGTCCACATATACTGTTCCCAGGTTGTCCAGGAATACATTATCTTCTCCAACATTAACTGTACAGTTATTAAGATATAATGTTCCATGGTTACTGTTATCTGGGTATGTGATTGTACAGTTGTTTAGTGTTACGTTACCATTGAAATTGTATGCTTTTTCTAGTGTTGTGTCTGTTATCGTATAGTTTCCGCCAATACAGTCAATGTATGGTAGTATTTTTGTTATGTTATTGGTGATTATTATACCAGTTCCCGTGATTTTTCCAT
>MVAA01000133.1:831-2178 GCA_003266105.1 Methanosphaera sp. rholeuAM6 | reverse complement strand
TAACCGAAAGGGCAAACATTACAACGTACAATGATTACTACACCAAAGGTGCAAGAATCATGGGTACAGGAGTTATAATATGCAACAATACCTATGACCTGATACCATTCATTCAAGATTATAATGGAACTTATGTAATTGAAAATATGACCCTTTCCGTCGGAAAACAAAATTATGGCAACTTGACCATCCGAAACACAACATTAAACTCTACATTAACTAACAATGGTTATCTAACAATTTGTGATGATGTAATCTTCGGTGAAAGCTGTCAAATATCTGAATTCGAACCTAATAAAATAAACATCAACGACACATCCAGAATGGTACCATACATTTACCAGTACTATGGAGATTATGTAGTTGAAAATGCCACACTGGATGCCAGAAACAACATGGGTAACCTGACTCTTATAAACACAACCATAACCGGACAATTCTCAAACAGCGGAACTCTTACTCTTATAAATTCTGCCTTAACAAACGGAATGGGCAATAGTGGTACTTTAATAGTGGAAAATTCCACAATCGGTTCATGGATAAGCAATTCCGGTACATTAATTCTCGGCGACAACGTTACTATTGGTCCAGACCTTGATATAAGAGGTAGAGGTGAGGTAATAACCAATGACACAGAAAAATTTGCACCATACCTTCCAACATACAATGGCAACATACTACTTGAAAACATTACCATAAGCGGTTCAAAAACAAATAATGGAAATCTGACCATAAGAAACTGTACTGTATTGCAGATGATAACCAACACTGGAAATCTGACAATTGAAAACTGTACTTTAAATGGACAAATAACCAATAGTGGAAATCTGTATTTAAAAAACAGTACAACAAACCAACGTATAACCAACAACGGAAACCTTACTGTAGATGATGACATTGAATTCGGTACAAACTTCCAAATAATGGGTAGCGGACACATATATGCAAGTGACATGTCAAAACTCTTCCCATACATATATCAGTTCTATGAAGAAGCAACGGTAGAAGTGGGAAACTACACAAAAACAATCAACAACTACGGTAAACTGACGATAGAAAACTCAACACTATCAGGTATGATGACCAATTATGCAAGTGGAGAATTAACCCTTAAAAACACTACAACAACAGTCAGAGCAACAAATGCCGGACGCATGGAACTGCAGAATGCAACAGTAAACAACCTCATACAAAATAGTGGAACACTGATAATCTCAGACGACACGATACTTGGACCAAACTTCTCACTATCCGGAAACGGTCAGATAATAATCAACGACACTCAACGTGTAGCAGACTACCTGACAACTTACACGGGAAATATTGTACTAACCAACAAGACAATAA
>MVAA01000133.1:377-778 GCA_003266105.1 Methanosphaera sp. rholeuAM6 | reverse complement strand
ACAGATACAACACTAAACAAAACATACACATTCAAGGGAAACATAACACTGGACAACTGTACAATCACCAGCACGGAAAACGACAACCTTGGAACACTCTATCTGAACGCTTGTAGCGTTGATGTGGGAGCAGAAAACGTGTTCCTTAACAACCTTGGAACATTATACGTTGACAAGAACACACACATCATAGGACAAATCGAAAACCTTGGTGGAGAAACAAACTTTGAACCAACATACGAACCGAAAACAATAGTTGTAACCAACAAAACAGTCAGGTACTACTTTGACTTAAATAATGGTGGAAAACTGACAGATCTTGTTAATCCGGGAGACACACTTGACTTCCAGGGAACAATAAGCGGAATACCAAACCTCAACAAGCTATGCGTAAACAAGCC
>MVAA01000133.1:0-362 GCA_003266105.1 Methanosphaera sp. rholeuAM6 | reverse complement strand
GCAAATCCTGGAAACATGTTCTCAATAGTTAAAGAGGGAGCATACACCAACGTTACTGGAATATACTTCTACAACACACAGCTATGGCTCTACAACACGGACCATGTAACACTGGACAACATCAGTGCTGTAGTAGACGGTGCAACGGTAGGTTCCGGAGTAGGACAGACCAGTATACGTGCAAACTCAACCTATATCACAGTCAAAAACAGTTACTTCTTCACCCGTAACAATGGTGGAAGCAGTACGCTCGTACTTGCATATGCCAACTACTGTACAGTAGTAAACAACACCATAGTCGGTGGAGGAGGATGTGGAAACCTCCTGTATCTAACCACATATAACGTGGACGTACCAAGAGA
>MVAA01000116.1:3722-17941 GCA_003266105.1 Methanosphaera sp. rholeuAM6 | reverse complement strand
TTTTAGACACGACACTCGGTAACGTGACAATAGGAGTAAAAGTAACCAACATGACAGATAGTCCTGTAAGTGAAGGAATAGTCATTGTCAAAGACACAACTGGAAACGCCATCGCATATGCTACATTAACTGGTGGTGAAACAAACATAACTATCCCAGCAGCTAATGTCGGTGAGCTTAAAGTTGTTGTTGAATACCAGGAAAACAAAATATACCTTGCAAGCAATGCAACTAACAGTAGTGCTATTGGTACTCCTGACGAAAACGTTACAGTTATCAACGTAACTAAAATCCCAACCAAAACAACAGTTGAGGTTTTAAACACTACACTTGGTAACGTAACAGTTGGAGTTAAAGTAACCAATATGACTGATGCACCTGTTACAAAAGGTACTGTTGTTGTTAAAGACGTAAGCGGTAATGAAGTTGCCCGTGCAGACTTAACCAGTGGTGAAGCAACGATAACTATCCCTGCAGCTAATGTTGGTGAGCTTAAAGTTGTTGTTGAATACCAGGAAAACGAGATATACCTAGCAAGTAACGCTACAAACAGTAGTGCTATTGGTACTCCTGACGAAAACGTTACAGTCATAAATGTTACAAAAATCCCAACCAAAACAACTGCAACAGTATTGAACAATACTGCAGGCAATGTAACAGTTGGCGTAAAAGTAACCAACATGACAGATGCACCAGTAACTGAAGGAACAGTAATTATTAAAGATGTTAACGGAAATGAACTTACAAGCAAAGTATTAGCCAACGGCGAAGCAACAATTACAATTCCGGTACAGAAATCCGGAAAACTTGAAGTAATCATTGAATACCAGGAAAACGACATATACCTTGGAAGCAATGCTACAAGCAATGTAAATACCCCTGGCAGTGGTGATGAAAACATAACCGTAATTGATGTAACCGCTCAATCCGCTACAATCACTGCAAATGCTACGCCAAGCGAAGTATTAATCGGTGAACAAGTAGTGATTAACGGTACACTCGTAGATGGAATGAACAAACCAATAGCTGATGCAGCAATAACTGTAACAATTAATGGAACGGACTATCCAACTACAACAAACGCTAAAGGAGAATACAATGTAACAAATGTTACAAGTACTGCCGGAGTTCAAGAAGTAACAGTAAGCTATGCAGGTAACGACACAGTAAACGCTACAAGTACAACAACCCAATTCACTGTTAATAAAATACCTACAAGCACTGTAGTGCAAATTGTTAACAAAACAGTTGGAAACGTAATAATTGATGTGGCTGTAACAGACAAAGATTCACAGGCAGTAACAAGTGGACAACTGGAAATTACGGTTGCAGGAAAAACAACTACACAGAATGTCACAGGTGAAACCACAAGAATCACCATTGACGTAAACAGTGTAGGTGACATACCTGTAAGTGTAAAATATGTTGAAAACGAAGTATACGCTGAAAGTCGTGGTGTAGACAATGACACAATATCTGCCGGCGGAAAACCGGAAGATGGTCAGACATTGGAAAACATCACTACAGAGGCTCAAACTGCTACAATCACTGTTAACGCAACACCAAATAAAGTACATATTGGTGAAACTGTTACAATCACAGGAAAACTAGTTGATGATAAACAAAAAGCTATAGCAGATGCATACATTGAAGTTAAAGTAGGAGGCACAACAACTATCACAAAAACAGATAGTAATGGTGTATTCACAATAACAAATGTGCCAAATGCTAAAGCAACCGTAAATGTAACTGCAACCTACAAAGGAAACAGTACAGTAAACGGTACTACTGCAAAAACAAGCTTTGAAGTAGATAAAATACCTACAACAACCTTAGTAAGTATTGTAAATACAACAGTAGGTAACGTATCAATTAATGTGGAAGTTATTGACAACAATAACAAAACAGTAACAAACGGTAAAATTGAAGTAACCACACCTAAAGAGACAATTACGGTAAATATAACTGAAGGAGTAACTAACATTAAACTAGACCTTGATACTGGAGACAACACAGTAAGTGTAAAATACCTCGAAAACGACGTATACTACAACAGTACAGGACTGGATAAAGTTAGCTACGAAACAGACCCTAATAATTCAGAAACAATCAATAATATAACAGTAGACAAACTCAATACAACAATAACCGTAACAGCAGCAAGCCCTGTTAAAGCTGGAAACAGCACTATCATCTCAGGTAAACTAGTTGATGAATATGCAAGACCAATCGAAGGTGCAACAGTTGTTATTTATGTCAACCAAACAAAAGTTGGCAGCACAACAACAGATTCAGACGGATTATACACGTTTGAATTTAACAAGACCATTGTGGGTACACACAATGTTACAAGTAGCTATGATGGAAACAATACCTTTATTGGATCAAATAGCTCAACTAACTTCACTGCAGAAATAACAAATACTCATATAATTATTGATGCAATTGAAGATGTACCTGTTGGTAATAACGTAACAATAACTGGAAAACTTGAAGATGAATTCAACGTACCAATGAAATCAGCCACAGTAAAAATTACTGTAGGAAACGAAAGTCAAATCGTTACAACAAGTCCTACAGACGGTACATTCAGTGCCAAATTCAACACAACACGTGTTGGAGTGGAAGATGTTAAAGTTGAATATCTTGGAAGCCCAACCCATAATGCTACAAGCAGCCAATCCACGTTCAACGTCACTAAAAGAATTGCAAACATCACCACTATCATGCCAACAGATCCGGTGGCTAATCAAACTGTTAACATAACAGGAAATGTCACTGATGAAGACGGCAACGGATTAGAGGGAGTGAACGTAACAGTAACAGTCGATGGAGTGGAATATAATGGAACCACAGACGCTAATGGTGAATACAACATACCAGTAACAGATGTGGTAACAGGCCGAAACAACGTAACTGTAACAATAACTAATGATACATACGAAGCAAAACCGATAAAGGACAACTTCTATGTAGGAAAAATAAACACTACGGTAGTTATTGATCCGATCAGTAATGTTACAGTGGGAGACAGAGTAACAGTTTCTGGTACACTCTTTGATGAGAACAGAAACACCATAAGCGGTGCAACAATTAACGTAACCGTAGATGGAGTAACTCAACATGTCCTCACGGATAAAAACGGTAAATATAAAGCAACATTCAATACAAGTGAAGTAAAAACATACCTTGTACAGGCTGAATACTATGGAAACGCAACCTATAAAGGTGATGGAGACGCAACACTATTCAATGTAACCAAAGCTACAGGTAATATCACAGTCACAATTCCAACAGATGCAGTACCAAATGAACCTGCAACTGTTAACGGAACAGTAACTGACGATGACGGTAAACCGGTAGGTGGAGTGCCTGTAAACGTAAAAGTAAATGGTGAAACATACAACACAACAACCAATCCTGATGGAACATTCAACGTAACAGTTCCTGAAGAAAAAATTGTTGAAGGAAACAACACAATAACCGTTACAGCAGGAAACGACACATTCACTGCAGATCCTGTAAGCAAAACATTAACAACAAGTAAAGTAGACAGTCGCCTAACTGTTGATCCTATAAAAGATACACAAGTAGGTGAAAAAGCTACAATTAGTGGAAAACTAGTGGATAAAAATGGTAAACCAATCGCAAACGCTAACATAACGGTGACTGTGGATGGACAACCATACACTACAACAACCAATAAGGATGGTAAGTACACAGTAAAAGTACCTACAACCGAAATTGGAACTGAAAGTGTAATCGTGGACTATGCTGGAGACAACCATTATAATGGTGCAACAGTCAAGGACAAACTTGTAGTAACGAAAGATTCTGCAACAATATCTGTGAAAGTTCCAGATAATGCTACAGTAGGTGATACTGTAAACATTACAGGAAAAGTAACGGATAATCACGGCAAGGCATTGGCAAATCTGCCGGTAAATGTGACAGTTAACGGAAAATTATACAAAACAACCACTAGTAAGGACGGAAGCTACAGTGTGAAAGTCAATAACTTAGTGCCTGGTATAAATGAAGTAACTGCAACAGGTGGAAACGATAAGATTCAGACAGATACTGTGATGGATAAGTTTGAAACATTTAAAATCAACACTACAACAACCATTAACAAAGCTATTAAGGTTAAAGTAGGAGAACAAGTAACCATTACAGGTCAAATATCTGATGATAAAGGTCGAAAAGTTGCTAATGCAAACGTCACAGTCTATGTTGACTATCAAGCCTACAACACTAAAACAGATAAGAATGGAAAATATGAACTCAAATACACTCCTAAATCTGCAGGTGCAAAACTTGTAACAGTAGAGTACTTGGGTAATGACACATACTATCCATCACACAATGCAAGCTTAGTGGAAGCATATGACACTCCGGTTAAACAGAACTCAACAATCACCATTAATTCTATTAAGGACGTGAAAGTTGGAAATAATGTAACAGTCACTGGAAAACTAAGTGATAAAAAAACCGGCAAGGCAATTACTAATGCTAAAGTTAAAGTAACTGTTGATGGAAAATCCAAAGTAGTTACAACAGATTCTAAAGGTAACTATAAGGCTACTTTCCCAGCAACTAGTGTTGGACAAAAAACTGTAAAAGCAGAATTTGTTGGAAACGATAATTATGAAGGTTCAACAGCCAGCAGTTCATTCAAGGTAGCTAAGAAAAACACTACAGTTACAATAAACTCAATAAGTAATGTAAAAGTAGGAAACAATGTTACCATCAAAGGTAAACTGGTTGATGAAACCGGTAAGGCAATTACTAATGCTAAAGTTAAAGTAACTGTTGATGGAAAATCCAAAGTAGTTACAACAGATTCTAAAGGTAACTATAAGGCTACTTTACCAACAAGCAGTGCCGGACAAAAAGTTGTAAAAGTTGAATATACTGGAAACGATACGTATAACGGTGCAACAGCAAGTAGCAATTTCAAAGTAATTAAGAAAAATGCTACGATTAGTATTGACCCAATAGGCGAAGCCAAAGTTGGAGAAAATACTACAATAACAGGTAAATTAGTGGACGAACAAAACAATCCAATCAGTGGAGAAACTGTAAAAGTGAATGTGAATGGTAAAACATACACAGCTATTACAGATAAAAATGGTAACTATAAAGTAAACGTATCTAATACCAAGGTTGGATTAAACAATGTAACTGTAACCTTTAGCAGTGATAAGTACAATTCTGCTAAGGATACCCAGAAATTTGAAGCAGTTAAACAGAAAGTTAAAGTTACCGTAAGTCAGGTTAAAGGAATTGTGGGTGAAAACATTAAACTCACAGCCTATGTAACTGATGAAAATGGTAATAAGGTAACTGGAGGAACTGTTGTATTCAAATTGAACGGTAGAACATTACGTGAAGATGGACGCTTCGACACAAACGATGCAGCTCCTAAGAAATTCACCGTAAAGAATGGAATTGTAACTATCACAATGAAAGCCGAACTCTACATGCTGGGTGCTCAGAATATCACGGCATCATATGGTGGAACCGGCAAGTATAAGTCAGCTAAAGGAAATGTTGCAAGTGCAAAAATTACAAAACGTACTGCACAAATTAGTGTCACAGTCAACCCTGCTACTGCCAAACAGAACACTGACATAGTCTTTACGGCAACACTTAAGGATGTCACCAAGAATGCTAAAAACAAAACCTGTCTAACGACTGGTGCTGTTGTAAAATTCAAGATTAATGGTGTGACAATTAAGGATGCCAGCGGTAAGGACATTGAAGTGAAAGTTACAGGCAACGAGGTTAAATACGTCTACCATGTGCCACGTGGTATGGCAGGAATATTTGAAAATGGAGATATCCGTGATTACGTGGTTGAAGCGGTCTATGGAAATGACCTGTTCAACTGTCCTGTCAAAAATACTACCGTGTTCCATGTGGAAAGAAGTAAGGTTAATGTGAAATTCACTAAAACAACGGTCAAAAATAGTAAGTTAAGCATTAAGGCAACATTAACAGATTACCAGAACAAAAACCTTGTTGGAACAAACAAGATTTGTATTAAGATTAATGGAGTTACCTACAAGGAAAACGGTAAAACCAAATACTTCGATATTAAAGAGGGTAAAATAGATCTTAGCGGTATAAAAGTTGATAAGGGTGTAACTGTCAAGGAGGTAACAGTTGTTACCGGAGACAGGGAAGCATACATGTCAGCTAGAGCTACCACTACAAAGATTTCAACAAGTTAAAATAAATTAAGGATTATGGATAAGAGGGATATATTTCTTCCTCTTTGAAGTAATCCTTTTTTTTTCAAAGATTACTTAACAGTGTTATGTTTTGATGTTTAATATTAAAAAGAGTATTATATTACAAGCATTACCTTACTTATGAATAAGTATTAATTAAACAGTTATGCACATTTGACAGAAAGTACATTTTCAAACACCAAGGAAATAATCATCCTTATTATTTCATATCCTCCAAGAATTCATAACCATTTTTTACGCCTGAAGAATACAAGTACAAGAACGCTGATTAAGATACATGATAGGAACACTATAGGATAGCTGATTGTGTAATCCAGCTCGGGCATGTACTTGAAGTTCATTCCGTACCATCCTACAACAAACATTAAAGGTGTAAACACTGTGGTAACCATTGTCAATATGGTTATGATATGGTTTTGCTTAATGTCAAGGTATGTCTTATATACATCTCTTATCTGCATGGTATAATCGCGTATACTGTTTGATGTGTCACGTAACCGTTCTATACGGTTAACATATAATCTGAAGTAACGAAGGTTTGCTTCCCTGAAGAAATTGTTTTCATTTTCCTCAAAGACTTCACCAAGGTCCAGCAATTGCTCGTAATGGTTTCTTAAATCCCTGATATCTGCCCTTATCTCGTTAACCCTGTGACTTGTTAATTCGTTTCCTTCCTTAATTATGTCATCTTCCATGTCGTCCAGTTCATGTTCATAACGTTCCATTATGCGAAAGTCGTTGATTATTATTTCATTTAGAAAATCGTAAAGGAATCGTTCAAGACTTGGCAGTCTCCATTTTTTACGTATCTTTATTCGTTTAAGGATTTTGCTGCAGTCCTCGGTATCGTCAATAAAGACTATTCCCTTTTCGTCAAGTGCAAATGCAAACTTCAGTTCTTCGCCCTGAATATCCTTACGGTTTGGGATAAAAAAGCTTCCAGTGATGGAATCATAGTTTTCCTCTGCCTTTGTTACGTGAATGTCGGTTGTCTTCGGTTCAAAATCAATACCCATCTTGAACATGCTTTTCTGATCTTCCCATTGCTTCGACGTAAGAAGTGCTACGTATTGTTGACTGGTATTCAATAGTTCTTCCATGGTACATTCGTTTAATTTTTCACCAATAATAAAATACATAAGTTATCACTTCTTAGTTTACTTATATTATATTTTGTATTAAAAAATTAATAAGTGCTATGATTTTTTCATCAAGTGGGTGATGTTGAAAACAATTCATCAGACAACAGGCCAATCATCAATCATGAGCCTTAGGGGAAAATGATAGAATAATTTTTCCCGAATCAATAATTAAACCTAAATATCATGTTAAACAAATAGGATATTAATTAACTTAACAATTATTTTTTCTTGATTTCCATGTTTGAAGATTATTTTGATGAAGAGACAAGGTTTCTGATAGGAGAATTTAAGAATGTTATCCTTCTTATACTGACGGTAATAGACTTAATATTCATATTTCTTTCTATATCATATACATTCAGCTTCAGGGTGGAAAACGTATTTGCAGATTATGATTTCATGGTATGTCTGCTTATATTCATAGACCTTGCCTATGACTACTATACATATGAGGGAAGCCTGAAGGATTTTCTCATAAAGGACAAAAACATTATATCGCTCATTTCAATATTTCCGTTTGACATACTCTTCAGGTACTTCTCAATATTCAGATTATTCAGATTTATAAAGGTTATCAAACTGGTACGTATATGGAACGTTAAAAAGGACTATAAATCCTTCGTTTATTTCATACAGCATCACCTGTTCAGATTGTTGCTGGTTATTTTAACGATATATGTTGTGGTATCTGCTGTACTGCTTATAATGCTTGACGGAGCATTTGATTCAATAACGGATGCGTTATGGTTCATGGTGGTTACAGTGTCAACGGTAGGATACGGGGATTACGTTCCGTTAAGTCCTATAGGAAAGTCATTGACAGTGCTTACAATGATAATGGGAGTAATTGTTGTGGCAATATTCACAGCATACCTTTCAGCAATATATAACAAGGAATCACAGATACAGACAAGAGGAACAATCATCAAACACCTGGAAAAATCACAGAAAGGAAACAAAATAGTTCATAAGGAAATACATGATCTTGACCATAAAATAAGCGATCTGGAAAAGGAAAACAGGGAGCTTAAGGAAAAACTGGCCAAGATGGATGAAAAACTGGACAGAATCAATGAAAAGCTGGAATAACGTTATTCATATTATTTGTTATTTTTTCCACTACCTGAGATAGCACAATCATCAAAAGGATTAATATAATAAATGTCAATAGATATTATTATTCAATAACGGATTATTTGAATGTGATATTTATGATGATTGTAAACACTAACAGCAGGGAGGAGTACAATAACAAGATTAATTATTATCAGGTCAACGGATTTGATATAGCTTCATCCACCACCAGCAATCTTCAAACCAGATTGGTCAAGAAGAATATTGGTCCGGCATGGATACAGGTACTGTTGATTCTCTCACTGATAGCTTCAATACTGTATTTGACGGAATTGGTTATGTATCCACTGGCAATCAGTGATCTGTTCATAAAATTGAACTTGTTTAGCTTGCTTCTTGCCATAACTTACTTGCAATATGTGGGAATACTCTTTCTCATTATTTTCGTTGCAATGCTTATTCTCACCGTATATTACTATTTTACCAAACCATACGAGGTATTGGTTAAACTGAACATGGTCGATAACGGTCAACAGATGATAAACGGCAACGGCAATTATAATAACTATAACCAGAACGGGGGTAATTATTATGGATGAATGGGAAAACAGCAATGATAAAATGGTAAAAATAGTAATAGGTTTGCTTATCGGATTATTAGCAATACTGTTAATCATACCATTGGCTGCCAACGTCATTGCCACTCAAGCGGTAGCCAGTGCGGCCAATGAAGCATTGAGTGATTATTCATTACCGGAATCTGCAGATACCGTGCTGCCATCGGCCACGGAATCCTCAAATACTGACACTTCATCAAGCTCGGATAATAATAAGGAATCTGATGATGTATCCGAGATAGATATCGATGACATGTATATACGTAAGGGAACTATTACCACGGGCAGTTCATTGTCAAGCAAAAGTACCTGTAAGGTCTATGTCGGCAAGGAATTTTCCGGTACAAACGTTAAGATAAGCACCCTTTACAGTCGTGACGGCACTGACCTGAATGCAGGTAAGCTTGTTGCAAAAACCGTTGACAAGGATGGTTACGTTACCGTCAGTTCTGCTGATGCATTTGATTTGTATCCTGATGAATGTTTAATCACGTTGTATGATTCCAAGGGCAATTCCCTTGACTACAGGCATGTTTCATTGGATACAACAAGCGGCACACAGTCATTTTAATAAATAATTTTAACTCTTCTTTTTATTCTTTTTCGTCAAATCCAACTATCATTGTAGCTATTTTTTCCTCGTGTGACAGTTTATAACAGTCTTTGATAAAGCTGTCAGTGTGTGTGCTTGGAACGGATATTATCATGCTTTTTACACATTCCTTCATTCTGTCCTCGCTTTCAAGTACGTTGTATATTTCTCCCACTACAAAGAACTGTTTTTCTCCGGCCACTGCCATGTTGGGAAATGTTACGAAGTGTTCAGATATGAAGTATGCCTCATTGTCCTCTCTCATCAGTTCCAGTTCTTCGGGGTCATAGATTTCTTCGCCTATTATTTTTCCGCTGTCTGTCTGCAGGGTCAATGTCGGTATCTGTTCTTCGATTGGCACGTCTTCTTTCGGTTTTTCTATGACTATTACCATTGCCTGTTCTTTGTCAAAGGCTTCCTGTAGGCTTTTGTTTATCACAGGTATCGGTTCGTTCAGGCGTTTGAGTTCCAGTTCAAGTATCTGTTTTTTCATTTCATCCGTCAGTATTTCGGCCACTATTACTCGTTTGTCTTCCTTTGCCGCTTTAATAATATCTTGTGTCATATTTTACACCAACTCATGCATCGCTTCTTTGGTATGTTTGTCCATGATGAATAGTTATATATTTTGTAGGATATACTCTTATCTATGAAGAAGAGGTTATTGGTGGAAAGGTTGGATAGGATTTCCCGTTTACAGATGCTGGTGACGGGTTTTGCATTCATACTTTTTATGATTTGTATGGTATATTTCCTGATACGTAATCAATATGATAATAACAGTTACATCTACATATCATGTATAATAATTTGTTTATTGGTATGGATGTATTCATTTTATCGAAATTACAATAGAGAAAAATACTTCAAAAGATAAGAAGTATCATTTTAATTAATCATATTTTATAGTATAATGAAAGAATTATGCATGTCATTTGCAACGGTCAACAATTAAAACAAAACGTCAATAAAAAAAAATAAAACATGTTCAATTTAATACCATAAGCAACATATATAATAGTATAAACACAAAAAAATGGGAAGATAAGATGAAAAAACTGGGATTCGGATTCATGCGACTGCCACAAAACAGTGAAGACGTAACGGACATAAACTATGAAGAACTAAACAGGATGGTGGACACCTTCATGGAAAGGGGATTTAACTACTTTGACACGGGATACCACTACCATGCCGGAGCAAGTGAAGAGGCAATCAGAAAAAGCCTTGTGGAAAGATACCCAAGGGAATCATTCATACTCGCAGACAAAATACCATTATACGCACTGCCAAAACAGGAAGAACTGGAACCAATATTCCAGGAACAACTGGAAAGATGTGGAGTGGAATACTTCGACTACTACCTTATGCACAACATCTGCAAATTCTCAGAAAAGGCATTTACAGAAGTGGACTCATTCACCTTCGTCAAGGAAAAACTTGAAGAGGGAAAAATCAGGCACATGGGAATATCATATCATGACACGGCGCAAATGCTGGACGACCTGCTTACGCAACACCCTGAAATAGAATTCGTACAACTGCAGATAAACTATTACGACTGGGAAAACGATAGTGTACAGGCAAGAAAATGCTACCAGGTATGTCAGAAACACGATAAACCGGTAATAGTAATGGAACCGGTAAAGGGAGGAACACTGGTTAACCTATCTGATGAAGCAGACAAGTTAATGAAAGAATATGACAGTGAAGCATCAATAGCATCATGGGCAATCCGTTATTGTGCAAGCCTGGACGATGTGATGATGGTGCTTAGCGGAATGACAGATTATCAGCAGCTTGATGACAACACGACATTCATGGACAACTTCAAGCCAATAAACGACACTGAAGAGGAAATAATAGAACAGGTAGTGGAAATACTTAAAAGACAGATAACGGTTGACTGTACAAAGTGCAACTACTGTATAGACTACTGTCCAAAAAACATAAACATACCGAAACTCTTTGATTTGTACAACACGGAAATGTTCACAAAACCTGTGGGTTTTTCTGCACAGGGACAGTACTACAGAACATATGCCAAACAGGAGGGCGTGGGAATAGCATCCGAATGCATAGAATGCGGAGCATGCAAAGAGAAATGTCCGCAACACCTGAACATACCCGAATACCTGAAGGAAGTTGCAAAAACATTTGAAATATCAAGGTACGGATTCAAGTAATCCGACAAATCACTCTTTTTTAACAATTTTTAATATGTCAGATGGATTGTCCACAACAGCTATGGGATATTCATCGGCGTAAACGTCTTCCATGCCATAACCCCACGTTACAATGATACAGTCAATGCCTGCATTACGGCTGGTGGCAACGTCCGTTGCAGAATCACCTATGTACACAGTATCCTCACGGGAAATACCGCTTTTTTCCAATATTGCGTTTACACCATAGGCATCTGGTTTGGAAGGATGGGAATATTCATGACCCTGTATGTCTATAAAATCTATATCACCTGCAAACAGGTCAATGAATTTCCTGATGGAAGCGGTTTTTCTGTTGGAGTTAATGGCTAAAACAAATCCGTCATCCTGCAGGTTCTCAAGCAATTCATGAATTCCGGCAAATAGATGAGTGTTTTCCTTCGGGTCATTATTGTATATTTTTTCATAGGTTTTCTTGACCAGTTCAACGTTTTCGGCATTGTTGTTGTCCTTAAGTATTATTCCAATAATTTCATCCACGTTTCCGCCAAGAGATTTCCTGTAGTATTCCAAATCCAGTCTTTCATATCCAAGTTCATCAAATGTTTCGTTGAAGCATCTGGCAACGTCACTTATCGAGTCAAACATTGTTCCATCAAAGTCAAAAATACATAATTTCTTCATAATATCCTCCGTCCCATTTGTCAATGTTAGTATATCTGTCTTTAATATTAGATAAGATTGATTAACAACATACCCCCAAAAATCTATCTTTTTAACTGTTGAGTTCAATTGTTCCGGGATTGTCATATCAATGTAGTGATAACTTCAACAGAAAGGATTATTTCATATGACGAACAAAGATATAAGTAGTTAGAAAAAAATGTGGAGAGAAGCTGATTTGATAGATTTTGATTTAATATTTTATCTGATAATTGAACTGTTAATTTTTCTCTTACTGGTTCAGGGTTTGGGTTACGTCATTAAATTTTTACATAACAAACGGGACAACAGGCTCTTCAAAGTTTCAGAATACATTCCGGAAGAAGAGTTTCATTCAATTAAACAGGTCTATTACCTATCAATAATGACTCTTGCACTGATTAATATACTGATTATCATAATCATAGGCGTTGAAAACACGTATTATCTGGTGTTGTTTGAAATATTCCTATCCATAATACTGATTGAAGGCATGCCAAGGGAATCTTTGAAGGATAAGATTGTATTATTTACCTTAATACCATTTGCTTCCATGATGTACATACTTACGGATATGGATCTTGTATATGTTTTTGATTTAGTAAGGATTTTCGGTTTGTTCTATGCATCAATGTACTATTATAGGCGTTTTGAGGATTATACTGAAACAAACAGTCTTGGAATAACAATTCTACTGTTATTTACAATAATATTTATCAGTTTGTTCTTTACAACTGCAACAGAACATGTGAACCTGTTGGATTCATTGGTAATGGTTTCCAATGCTTTTACAAGTAACGGTTATGCCATTCTTGGAGGCACAATACTTGGTAAGATGAATGCAATATTCCTTGTGTGGAGTGGATATATATTGTCTGGTGTAGGTACGGCAACACTTACCGCTACGTTAATTATAAAGCATTATGATAAAAAGTTCAAAGAATTAGAGGAGCTTATAAAGGATATGAAGAAGGAATAACGTATTCCTTCTAATTTCACTGTTTTTTTTATACTATTTTTCTAAGAAGTACACTGGTGTTGTTAGTGTTTCCTATAGGAAGCAGCATTACTTCCTTATGGAATCCTCTTAGTATTGTGTCGGTCAATGGTGCATAGAGTATTGCTCTCATACCGCTGTATGTTCTTACAAGCAATGGTGTTTTTTCATCAATAAGTTCCCATACGTTTGAGAATACCCTGTCTTTAGGTTCTGCAAATGCCGCTACCATTAAGATGTCATAATCAAGGTCTTTGATTGTTTTTTCATCACCAACAACTATTTCTATTCCGTCACTTAGGCCGAGTTTGTCAATAACTTTTCGTGACAGTTCTGCAACGTCTTCCTGTATTTCTATTCCAATACATTTACATCCGAATTTTTGTCTAAACAGGATTAGTGTTAATGGCAATGGGCCGCTGCCGACAAATACAAATGTCTTGTCGTCATGGAAGTGTGCGAGTCTTGATTCGTTAGCCAACAGTCCTTCATATCTTTCATAGAAGTGGAATTTGTCCAGTGTCTTAAGCGGATCATCAGAGTTAATTATTTCCTTAGCGTTTTCTGTTTCAAGTCTTGCACCGATGTAGAGGTAGAATTTTCTGATTAAATTCAGAGCCTTGTTCATCTTTTCATCGTCTAAGATGTGTTTTGCTGAATCAAAGTCTATTGT
>MVAA01000116.1:0-3682 GCA_003266105.1 Methanosphaera sp. rholeuAM6 | reverse complement strand
GCCAGTATTTCCAACAACTCATATGTATCACTTTTAAAATTATTTTTTATAAATAAATATTATTAATTATTATTTTGATTTTTATTAATATTTAAATTTTCTTTAATAATATTTGAAGAAATTATATTAGTTGGCCAGATATGAACTTATAATTGAAAAAAAGGAACATGCAATGTCATAAATCTATTATAAATACACATACACTGTTGTCAAGGTATGTAAAGCTTCTGACATATTTTCCACCACTGTTGCCGATTGTCTGCAGTGATGCAGTGTTATCGCTCTGGCTTGACAACTGCACACTCTTTAGGCCAATGCTTTGCGCATACTTTAAAACTTCACCAAGCATGAATGTTGCAATGCCCCTTCTCCGGTATGATGGCCTCACACTATATCCTATATGTCCAAAGTCCTTCAGAAAATCGTTCAGTTCATGACGCAGACAGATAATTCCCACCACTTCATCATCCATCACGGCCAGAAATGTACTACTTACAACCCAGTCCCTTGAAACGGTAGAAGGATTGGTGTTTCTTGTAACGTAATCTAGCCACTCATCAAATGAATCCATCTTATCAAGCAATTCACCGCCTGGAATACTGTGTTCATCATTGGACAAAAATTCCTCTTTAAAACCTAGCAGTTCATCCTTGTACTTTCTGTCAGGCTTTACCAGTTTAATCATTTAACATGCCCTCCTTTAGTGAAGTGTTTTTTCAATACCTTTGCTCTTGTGGTTTTTCCTGCTTCAATAACAATCTTGAGAGTATGCTCTCCGGTGGAAAGATCTACCAAATCATGGCAGAAGGATACTGTGGAGTCCGTAATGCTGTCCGTAAACACTGCCTTTTCATCTATTATAAATTTGCAACCGGTGTTTACGGGAAGATTCTTCAAGTCACGTACCTCCAGCTGCACATATAGAACGTTATCACGTACTTCAAATACTGTGAATCTTTCGGTAGTTGGAATCCGTATTTCATCAATCTCGGATACTACTGGATACACTGGGTTTTCAAAGGATGATTCCTCACGGATTTCCAGTATGACTGATGCATCAAACCAGTCAAGTAGGTGTTTGTTGAAGTACCATTGGTCCCAGTAGAAGAAGACTTCCTTAAAAGATGCAATCAATGGCACAATCATTGGATTAATGCTGCTGTCATGTAATATTATGGCTTTCATGTCAAGTACTGCATTATCGTTTCTGTAATATCTGGATTTGATGCTGCCGAATTGTCTTGACTCAACGGGAATATTGTCAGTGTCTACTTCAACAAAGGAATTCTTCAGGCTAACTTTCATTGTGGGAATACTGTAATATTTATCCTTGAGCTTTTCATCATAAGACCATGCCTTACTGGTAAAAAGATTCCCCCTATGCTCGGATGCAGTAACGTCCACCCTTTCAAGTATTTTCTTCTCATATTCATCGGCACTTTCATCAGAACATGCAATGCTTAACATATATGCAACCAGCCTGATGCAGGACTCATCAGAAAGCTTCGTATCGTTTAGCAGGTAATCGTCTCCCGTTAAGTATTCACTTAAATCATTAACGTCGTCCAGTTTGTCAATGACGCGTATTGGATTAACGGTATTGAATGGAAGATGTTCCCTTAAGATAATGCTCTTGTCAGGTATGCAAAAAACACTGTATGATACATTTCTGCCGGTAGCAAAAGACCTCTTGAAAGCCATGCACTCATTGAACTTGTCAGCATCGATTCTGGGAGTGTAAGTCCTGTCATAATGCTGCAATATTTCACTGTTTCTGTCATGAACCCTGAAGAACGTGTCTTTCTTTCCCTTAAGAGTAATTTTAAGACCATCAAACATTGAATCCAATCCTTCATACAATGGAAAACTTCTGCAAAGTTCGTCCGATTGGCCGTTAGTATCAAAAGCAACTATTCTAAGCTCATGATCCCCTGTAGAATAGGAAGATAATGGAAGTTTCATATGAATCGGAGATTTATAAAAACCCTCATTAACCTTCACCTCATCAATAAAAACCTTCACGTTGGATTCAACAGGCATTCTACAGTAATCCGTAACGTTCAAGGTAAATTTAAGACTATCACAGTCAACATCATAATCCTCCAAGGAGATTGTGATGGGATAATTCACAGTATAATCCTCATCTACAATGGGATATAACGGATTTTCAAGGAATCTTTCAGTTCTTATTTCTATGACATCATCCGGCTTAAACCATTCAACAAGGTCCCTGTTGAAATACCAGTGATCCCAATAGAAGAACACTTCCCTGTAGGTTGCAATGAACGTGTTAAGCAACTGTTCAGTGGTGGAATCATGAATGACAATGGCTTTTTTGTCAAGTACACTGTTTTTGTTTCTGTAGTGTCGTGACTGTCTTATTGAAACGTACCTGAACTTTGCCGGTATCTCATCCGGATTTACCTTTTCATATTCATCCTTCAATTCCACACTTTCGGTTTCCATTATGCTGTTTTCCTGGTGGAATCTGTCACGCTGATATGACCAGTTTTTATATGCAAACAGGTCTCCCTCATGCTCCGTTGGGATAAGAAATGAGCGTTCATCCAGCATTTTCCTGTAATGTTCGGGACTTTGGCCATGTAATAGGGACAATATGAACGGAACAACTTTAAGGGATGATTTCATTGTAATGTGAGTATCATTGAAGAGAGTGTCTGCTTTGGTGATTATCGGATGTAAATCAGTGACGTAACCTTCCAGTTTATCAACGTATCTGTGTGGGGTATCCGTTTCAAAGGGCAGGTACTTCCTTAGGGTGATGCACTTGTCCGGAACTACAAAGAAGCCGTATTTGATATTGTTGTGTGAAAAGTATTCCTGTTTGGATTTTACGCTCTTCTTGAATTCTTCCACATTCATGTGTGGAGTGTAGTGTTTATCGTAATGCTGTCTTAAGTCCTGGTTTTTGTCGTTTACTAGGAAAAACTGATTGTCTTTACCTAACATGGACTTTTTCAGTCCTTTTGTATAGGAAACAACAGTTCTTTCAATGCTTCCTGTAAACGTTTCATCTTTTGAAACTACTTTAACTTTCAGATACTTGGTAAAAACGTATTTCAACGGATATTCGTAGGTGAATTCATTGTCTACCATGATATTGTCAATTTCTTTGCCGTTAATGAAGAGGGTGTACTCTCTTGTAGTGTGTGTTTTAATGTGAATTAGTAGGATGTTGTCTTTAATTTCTAGGTTAATCCTTTTTGATGGCATAAAATCACTGTATGTAATATTGTTGCTATTAGTTATGTTTCTCATGATTAATCATTTTATCCTATAAGTGTTGATGGAAAAATAGTCTATTGTTTTACTTCTATGGATATGGGATGGAATATGGAGTTAAAATAACAGTATTTAACACCATTTCATTATATTTTTTCCAGATTTAACAGGTTATCCTGTAGAAAGCATTTGTTGAAAACATCAGAACGAATGATTCAAGGAATGCTGAGATAAATATGTCTGAAAGGAAGTATTTAAGTATTACAACACTATTGAAGAGGACAATTGTAATGATGGATAGGCATAACATGAATTTGAGGTATCGTGTAATGCCGATGTATTTGATTATTCGGAATATCTTGTGAAGGTTGAATGCATCTTTGACGTTTCCCGTCCGGAATAATAATGTTTTTCCGTTGAACCTCCCCATCTTGTAGAA
>MVAA01000044.1 GCA_003266105.1 Methanosphaera sp. rholeuAM6 | reverse complement strand
GAGAATTTCAGAAGCTTCTGTTTTTAATTGTTGATTTGATTTTTTTAATAACGTATTATTGTTATTTGGTTGACAATTTGGACAATTTCCATTACATGCTCTATCAGGATGGGTCTTGTGTTGTATATAATAATGGTACGGCTATCCTAAAAATTACTAAGGATAATCAAGATTGTCTTGCCCTCGGAAAAACGAATTCACATTTAAATGAATATGAATTAACAAATATTATCGTATATGTAAATGAAATTAACTATAACAGTTATCCTGGTTACCCATATTTTAATGTTAATTTAGGTAGTAATAAAGAAAATATTGATTTAAAAATAGTATGGAATATGACTAGAAACACCCACAGCCAAGGATTTGAATTACGAAATTTTGGTTATAAATCCGTAACATATGAGAATTGTAAGTTTTATATTAAACCAATAGATGAAGATGGAGATAATATATATTCATGGCCAATATTTTCGAACGTCAACGTCATAAATTCTAAATTTACGTATATAGCTACTGAAGATTTATTTGATTATTTTAATCCTAATTCAGGCAGTTATTATTTTACAGAGTTGCATTATTATACTGATCCAGAACATCAAATGGGAGGATCTGATCCTGGAGCATCAATTAATATGTTCCATATAATTGGTGAAAACAACTTATTTGAAGGATGTACATTTGAATTAACAACAATGCAACAAGACTGGGATTATAAAACCTACAATAATATTATAGTATTTAATAATGCAAGCAATGTGACATTCAATAACAATTCTTTTACAATTACTAGTATGGAGTCAGATTCAAGTATAACACCAGATAATTATGCTCCATTACTTAACCGTACTGTAAACAATTTAACATTCACAAACAATGATATATCTATAAGATATGCACAAGGCATAAAACTCAAAACAAACAATTCGCTCTTCGAAAACAACACAATAACAGTACAACACACAGACAAAACCATTGAACTTACAGGTGACAACAACATTGTACGCTACAACACTCTCACATCCAAATCNNGAACAATGTAGTTGAACAGAATCCTAAGATTGAAGAGCCTAGTGTCATAGACTATTATGTTTCTGATGCTGATGGTTCTGATGATAATGATGGAAGCATAGGCAGTCCTTTTAAAACCATCAAAACTGCAATCGACAAAACCGATGATTTCAACACTTTCAACATACACATTCTTGAAGGTATTTATAAAGGTGTTGGAAACACTAATTTAACAGTTCCTGGTACCAACAACATTAACTTCATAGGTGCAGGTATCAATAAGACGTTTATTGATGGTGAAGCCAACTTTACAATCGGAGGTACCGGTTCCGTATGGGGTGGTTCAGGTTTCTGGAACACATGGTATAACACTTCAGGTAACTGGGTTATGAACATCAGTGCTGGTGAAGGGCTTATAAACATTCAGAACATGACTATCCAGAATTCATGGGCAAATAGTGGAAGTTCAATTACTGCTACGTCACCTACAATTGATAACCATGCTACTTTGAATGTTTCAAATGTTTACTTCTACAGTAACCATGCAGGTAGTGGTGCTGGTATAAGAAACAATTATGATGGAACATTATATGTGGATAACTGTATATTTGAAAACAACACAAAGTCTTCAACGACAGGTAACTTTGGTGCTGCTGTTTACAACAATGGTACTGCAATAATTACCAATTCTCAGATAGTTAGAAACTATGCTCGTTGGGGTAGTGTGACAAATGATAAGCACATTGCATTAATCAACTGTACGTTTGAAGGAAATGGTGCATATGATGGTGGAAGCGGATACAAAAACGGTCCGTCATTTGCAGCTGATACCGGTATAGCAGACTATTATCGTATGTATGCAGTATACAATTTATCCTCAATACTCATCAACTGTACATTCAATGACAACGATCAATGTGACATATCCAATGGTAGAGGAGACTTATACGTGAAAGGTTGTGTGTTCAACCATTCAACCGGTGTTTACTTATTCCCTAACACCAACAAGGCAAACACTTATATTCCAACGCAAATCATTACAGATAACACATTCATTGATATGCAGCCATCAACAGTATTTGCAACAACAATTTCAAGTACAACACCATCAGTTGGTATACGTGCGCTTTCATCTTACTACTTAACAATAGCAAACAATGATATAAATGTTGCACCTACAGACTATTCATACGGTTTATACCTTACGGCAAATGCAACCGCAGTAAACAACACATTAAATGACTACATATATCTATGCGGTGCTAACGACACAATCACCAACAACACGGTCAACACTAAAAAGGAAAACACAATATCATTAACAAGTGCTGCAGTAAACGCTACCATAACTGACAACACACTGTATGGTGGATACAGTGCTGGTGACCTTTCAATAGCTAATGTTTTAGCAACCACAGTGCTTGAAAACAACAAACCGGAAACTTTAACATATGAAATCAACGATGAAAACTATGCAACATACTTCGATGAAAATTCAGTGTTAAAAACTGACATCATAGCTAATGGAAGCAAAATCACTTTTATCAATGATTTGACAAACAAAAAGTTCATATTTGACAATGTCAAAGTATTTGTGGATGTAAAAACAACACTTGTCAACACAACCATAGTTACAAGAAATAATGCTCAGGTATTATTCAACAACCTAAAAATAAGTAATGCCAAAACAGATGAAGATTACGTAATACTATTCGATTCTGAAAACAACATTATAAAAAACGGTAACATAAACGTAACAACAGATAAACCAGTGCAGGTCGTAAGAATTGAAGGAAACGGAAATGTCATTACCGGAACCACAATCAACGCAACCATTCCTGCAGCAGATATGGTACAGTCAATAGGAAATGTTCCAACAGTTGCAGTATTCATAAGATCATCAAACAACAAGTTAAATAGCAGTAAAATCTATGTATACTCCACAACAGCTGTTCAGGGAGCATCATATCCTGGAGTTGAAGGAGTGGACATACAATCCAAACAAATTGGTGAGTATGTTACTGGCAATGAAATAAGAAGCACTAGAATTAATGTAACAGGTGGCTCAAACGTATATGGATTAAACATTATAAGAGCAAAAGACACAATCACACCGTTATCCTACTTTGATGTTTCAAGTACAAACTTGGCAGTAGCAATTCAAATAGGAAGCAGTTCTGACAACAACATTTCAGGTTACATCTATTCAAAATCAGATGCAACAGCATACGGTTACTACAGTACGGGCATATTTGCAGAAAAAACATACAATACCAACGTATCCAAACTTTACCTGCAGGAAGTAAGAGCTCCAAATGCAGTGGGTATTGAAATTGATGGTGCAAGCAATGTTGAATTGAGCAGTGCAACATACACAATACACGGTAAAAACGTTAAAGCAATAAATGTTGTACCTGACTACATGGATAACAATCCAGAAAACATCAACATATACTCATTAACAATAAACCTCAACGGTGAGAAAAACACGTCCAGCATAATCAGTACCAGAAATGCCAATAATGTTAGCATCACCAATAACAATATGAAATCAACAAGTGGAAACGGTATAATACTTGACAACACCACATCATCATCAGTAACAAACAACTACATTAATGTAGCAAACGTTATCGGTGGAGACTATGCAGTAACCAGTGATGTTGAAAACACAATATTTAACAACACTCCAACAATAGCAGTATTAACCGATGAAACATACTCCGACTACTTTGATGAAAACAACAAATTGAAAGTCAATGCAGGAGTAATCTCACTTGGTGGAGACTTACATGATAAGGTATTGATTATTGACAATCACACCCAGGTAATCAACATAACAAACCTTGCCGATTATACAATGTATGACACAACAATAATCATTGCAGGAAACGGTACCTATAGTGACAGATTCGGATTTACGCTTGACAGCATAAACTTCAACAACACAAACAAACCAGTATTCATTGACAGATTCAACGGAACCGGTCAGAAAAACGTTAAATTTACCAACTGTAACATTTACGTAACTGGTGAAGACATAGTTGCATTCGATGCATTAAACAATGAATCTTACATATATATGGATATTTCAAAATCCAACATTGAAATGGAAGGAACAAATGTCATAGCCATAAACTACGCCGGATACAACCGTGGACAACCGGGATATGTAAGCAACAACAACATTAAAATAACCGCAACAAACAATGCAACAGTATTCAATGCAGAATTTGCAACAATACAATTCAACAATAACGTTGTGGAAGTTAATGCACCAAATGCTGTTGTGGCAAAATTATATAACACAACAATATCATCCTACAATTTCAAAGCAAATAAAATCCAAGTGAATGCTACTGATGCAACAGTATTAAACATGTACAAAGGTGACACAACATCATCTTACATAACAGAAAATAAAATAAGTGTAACAGCACAAAATCCTTCAACCCTAATAAACATAACAGGTTCAAAAACAGTATACGTACAAACCAATGAAATAATCTTAAATGCAAACAACGGTGAAACACCAGTAGTAAATGTAAGCGTACCGTCATCATATGTAAGAAACAACTTCATAATGTCCAACGACTTATACGGTGTGGAAGCAGTTGTAGCACCAACAGTATCAAACATTACACCAACAAGAACTACCATAACAATTGACGCTCCTGAAAATGTAAAAACACTTGATGAAGTCACAATTACCGCAAACGTAGCCAATGCAACAGAAACAGAAGGAAACATTGTTCTTAAAATAAATGATGAAATAGTAGCAACATCAACAGGAAACACAATAACACATACAATTGTACCAACAACCAATGGAACTTTAAACATAGTTGTTGAATACACCAACACAACAACCAAGTTTGTTTCAAGCAGCAATAATGGATCAATAACAGTTGATAAAATCAGTACATCAATATCATTAGAATCGAACAGACCTTTCCTTAATGAGAACTTAACAATAACCGGAACATTATCCAATGAAAAAGATACGGTAATGGCAGATGCCGAAATAACAATCACAGTTAACGGTAATGTACACACCGTTTCAACAGATTCTCAAGGTAACTATAACCTTATTACCTCACCACAGGAAGGAAACAATACTATTGTTGTAAATTATGCTGTTACAGACGCATATTATCCATCAGAAGCATCAACAACAGTCTTTGTTGTAGACTTGGAAAAATATGAATCATTTGATGAACTAAACAACACAATTAATGAACAATTAGAGACTATTGAATCAATGAACAACACCATTAACGAATTGAACAGTACAGTTAATGAACAAGCAAACATAATTAATGAAATGAACGCAACGGTTAATGAGCAGGCAACTGTAATAGAAAACTTAACCAGTCAGTTTGAAGCACAGGAAAACGAAATAAAAGAATTGAATAACACACTTAACAGGTTATCAGACATAATTGCTCAATTGCTCAGTGTAAAAGACACTACAATTACAGTAAATTCAGTAGCTGATCTCACATTTAACACCGGACTGACCATCACCGGTAAATTAACAGATATTGATGGTAATGCTTTAACCAATTCATATGTGAAAGTAACAGTAAACGGTGTTGACGCAATTGTTCAAACAGACAGCAAAGGTGCATACAAATACACTACCACAGCAAAAACAATAGGAGATAACGAAGTAACAGTAACATATGAAGGAACAAACAAATATACCCCTTCAACTGCAACAACAGCATTC
>MVAA01000045.1:408-19536 GCA_003266105.1 Methanosphaera sp. rholeuAM6 | reverse complement strand
TAGGAATTAGTATGTTGATGATACCGATATCCGCAGGATGTGGAGCATTACATGATGCCGACAACATATACAGTTTACCAAAAATTGTAGATATTATCATGAAAAATACTCGTGCAGATGATGCAATTGCCCTTGTTAAGGCAATAACATTATCTAAAGCTGGGGGTATGGATAATAAGACGTCAAAATTTGATGTTAACAATTCAAATACTGTTAATGAAATTATTGAAAATAATGTTAATCTTTATGAACTATTGGAAATGTCTGCAAAATATGATAAGATATCTAGTGAATTAGTGAATGGATTACCGGTTATTTCAAAATATGGATTTCCTATATTTACAAAACTTTATGATGAATATGCTAGAAATGATGTAACTTTGGAATTATTCTTAACATTATTGGCTAAAGTTCCGGATACGTTAATAACAAGAAAATATGGGGAAGAAGTAGCTATAAATGTATCAAAAAGAGCAAATAATATATTAAAAGAAACTGAAATAGGAACAAATGAACGATTAAAACAAATAACTGAATTTGATACATTTTTAAGGAATAAAAAATATAATCCTGGAACAACTGCAGATTTCACAGCTGCTTCATTATTTGTTGGATTGGTGGACAAATATTCTAAAGAAGGATTATAAAAAAGGAGGTTTTTGATTAATGATAGATAAGATAAAGAATGAATTGCATTTATATGAAAAGAAATTGCTTAAAGAATTATCTGAAAATACTGATTTAACACCAGAAGAAATAGCAGAAAATGAAAACATGCCTGTTAAAGCAGTAACAAGTGCAGCAGGTATGTTATCTAGTAAGGATATTATTTCAGTAGATAAAACTTCAACAGATAACATAAGTTTATCTGAAGAAGGAAAAGACTATGCTATAAATGGTTTACCAGAACACAGAATTTTAAAAGCATTACAAGGATTTTCAGAAGAAGGAAAAGAAGAAGTTTCTTTAGAAGAAATTATTGACAGGGCAGGAGTTTCTAAACAGCAAATGAACTTTTCAATAGGGGTGTTGATGCGTCATAAATGGGCAATAATGAAAAACGGTAAACTGTCCATTACTGATGAAGGAAAAAATGCAAATTTAAATGATTTGCCTCAAGTAAAATTCCTTAATTATATTCTTGACAAGAAACAAATAGCTAAGGAAAATATTCCTAATGAATTCAAAAAAGTTCAAAAAGAATTTGATAAGAGAAAGGAATTGTTTGAAATTAAAACAACCCAAAAATTCAAATTCAGAATAAATGATTTGGGTAAAGAAATTATTGATCAGGGAATTACAATACAGGAAGAAGCTACCCAACTTACTCATGAACAACTTAAAACGGGTGAATGGAAAAACTTACATTACAGGGGTTATGATATAAATGCATCAGCTCCTAACACTTTTCCGGGTAAAGTTCACCCTTTACAACAAACGATTGAAGAAATCCGAAGTATCTTTATTGACTTAGGATTTGATGAAGCAAAAGGAACAATCCTTGAATCCGCATTTTGGAATTTTGACATGCTGTTCCAACCACAGGATCATGCAGCACGTGAAATGCAGGACACATTCTATGTAAGCAATCCACCTATAGCGGATTTGCCTTCTGATGAACTGGTAGAAAAAACTAAAGAGGAACATGAAACTGGGGGAAATACAGGAAGTAGAGGATGGCAATATAAATGGGATGTGGAAGTAGCAAAACAAATGGTTTTAAGAACACATACAACAGGTCTATCAGTAAGATACTTATCAGAACATGAACCACCACTAAAAATGTTTTCAGTAGGACGGGTATTCAGAAGAGAAACATTGGATTATAAACACTTGCCAGAATTCCACCAAGTGGAAGGAATTGTAGCTGGGGATGATATGAGCTTCAAAAATTTATTAGGAATACTTAAAGAATTTTATAAAAAATTAGGATTCAAAGTTCGTTTCAGACCTGCTTATTTCCCATACACATACCTTTCAGTGGAATCTGAGATATACGTTCCAGAAAAGAAAAGTTGGATGGAATTGGGTGGTTCCGGAATGTTCAGACCAGAAGTTTTAGAACCATTAGGAATTAAAACACAAGTAGCAGCATTTGGATTAGGTATAGAAAGACTTGCAATGATGCGTTGTAATGTTGAGGATATAAGGCAATTATATCAAAGTGATATAGGTTGGTTACGTCAGTTACCAGTTACAAAAAATATCAAATCATTTTAGGGGGGATTTTATGGTAATTAGTCCTTTAGAATTTAATTTAGAAGCAATAACAAACACTATTACAATGTTAGAAAAAGAAAATAAGGATGATAATAAGGAAAAGATAGAAAACCTTAAAAAAGAACGAGATAAATTATTAAAGGAATTAAAAGTATTCTAATTTCTTTTCACAAACTTTTTTTTTAGAAATATATTTTTTTGAGCTGGTTTTTAATGAAATTACTAGTTAGTGCAATAAATTTAAAAGAAGCTAAAGAAGCAACATTGGGTGGTGCAGACATTTTAGATGTAAAAAATCCTAAAGAAGGNNGAAGGTTCTTTAGGTGCTAATTTTCCATGGATTATTAAGGAAATTAGTGAATATGCAAATGATGGGACAATAGTAAGTGCAACCATTGGTGATGTACCATACAAACCGGGAACAGTATCATTGGCGGCTTTAGGTAGTGTTGTATCAGGTTCTGATTATGTTAAGGTAGGATTATATGGTACAAAAAACTATGATGAAGCACTAGAATTAATGGAAGCAGTAGTAAGAACTATCAATGAATATGATAGTAATATAACAGTAGTATCCTGCGGATATGCTGATGCATCCAAAATAGGTTCGGTATTACCTGAAGACATTCCTCAAGTTGCTAAAGACAGTGGATCTGACCTGGCAATGTTAGATACATATGTTAAGGATGGTCATAAATTAACTGATTACATGAATAGGGAAGAATTGAAAAATTTTGTCGAAACATCTCATAAAAATGGACTTAAAGTTGCATTGGCCGGATCCGTTGACAAAAGTGATGTTCCTTTACTAAAAAGTATAGGTTGTGACATCATGGGTGTTAGAGGATGTGTATGTACTATGGGTGATAGGAATAAGGGTGCTATAAATCATGAATTAGTAAAAGATTTAAAAGATACATTTAATTAGAATTATCAACAAAATTAATACTAATATAAAATTTTAATTTTATACCATTAATAGAATTTCTTAAAAGGGGTATTATATGAGTAAATTTACAGAAAAATTAACAAAAGCAGAAGATACTTATACATTTGATGATTTTTTAATAAAACCTGGTTTATCCAATATAGAACCTAAAGATGTTTCGTTACAAACAAAAGTATCCACTAATTATGATTTGAATATTCCTGTAATTAGTTCAGCTATGGATACTGTAACAGAATCTGACATGGCAATATCTCTTGCTAGACAGGGAGGATTAGGTGTTATTCACAGAAATTTGACCATAGATCAAGAGGTTAAAGAAGTACACAAGGTTAAATACGCTAATGAATTAACAGTTAAAGAAGTAATTACAATATCACCTAATTCAACCGTTGCCGATGCTCAGGAGATTATGGATATTGAGGGCGTAAGTGGTTTACCTGTCGTTAATGATGAAAATAACGTAATTGGTATCATCAGTAGAAGNNTAGAAGAGGGTGTGGATACGGACACTGCTTTGGATTTGGCTTATGAAAATAAAGTGGAACGTTTACCTGTAGTTTCAGAAAACAATGAATTAGTTGGAATTGTAACTATGAAAGATATTCTTGAAAGGAAAAAATTCCCTAATTCTGTAAGAGACGATAAAGGTAGATATTTGGTTGCAGCAGCTTGTGGACCTTTTGATATGGATAGGGCAATGGCATTAAGTGATGCAGGTGCAGATATAATTGCTATTGACAGTGCACATGGCCATAAAACGGATATCATAGAATCAGTTCGGGAAATGAATAAGAATGTGGAATCTGACATTCTTTTAGGTAATATTGCAACGGCTAAAGCGGCAGAAGATATTCTGAAAGCTGAAATTAATGGTATAAAAGTAGGAATTGGGCCGGGTTCAATCTGTACAACACGTATTGTTGCCGGGGTTGGAGTGCCACAATTAAGTGCAGTTTCAAGTGTAGCTGATGTTGCTGCAGATTATGATGTTCCAGTAATAGCTGATGGTGGTTTAAGATATTCAGGAGATATAGCTAAGGCTTTGGCTGTAGGAGCAAATGTTGTAATGGTTGGTAGCTTACTTGCAGGTACTACTGAATCTCCGGGAGAAATGACTATTAGAAATGGACGTAAATACAAACAGTATAGAGGTATGGGTTCATTAGGTGCAATGACTGGAGGAGTTGGTGCAGGTAAAGACAGATACTTCCAATCATCCGGCAGTAATATGAATTCTACAAAACTAGTACCTGAAGGTATAGAAGGAGTAGTTCCTTATAAAGGCGAAGCCAGTCAAATAGTGTATCAATTGATGGGTGGTTTAAAATCATCCATGGGATATGTTGGTGCCTCTTCCATAAAAGAAATGCATGAAAAAGCAGAATTAGTACACATAACCCCTAATGGTATGTCTGAAAGTCATCCTCATGATATAACAATCACAAATGAAAGTCCTAACTATCACCCAAGAGAATAAATTTCTCATACCCCTTTATTTACTATTTTTTCCATTTAAGGTTTTAATTCTTTAATATCTTCAGGATATTTACCTAATATTCTTTCCATAATTGACATTTTCTTAATTTCTGCAAACATAACGTTATACTGCTTGTTTTCGTTTTGAATATCATTATATTCTTCATGTAATTTATTAAGATTTTCAACAATATGTTTATAATCACTTCTTGCTGTCCTGGTATCTTTTTGTTGTTGTTTTAATTCATCTGTTAACGTTTTTAATGACTCGTTTAATACTGAATTATCACTTTTTAAATTACTGTATAACTCTTCAAGATTATCATATTGTTGTTGTAATAATTTTTTCTCTCTTTCAGGAATATCTGATAAACCTTTTAATTTGATATTGTTTTCTGTAAGTATATGGTTATTTTCTTCTAGTTCCTTGTTTGATGTGGTGAGTTTTTTGTTTTCTATTTCCAACTCTTTAATTTTTTCAAGACTTTTCTGTAGTTGATCTTCCATATTTTTTTTATCGGAACTTTCTATTTTTAAATGATTATTTTCATCATTCATATTTTTGATAATATTCTCTTGTTCTTTTAATGTATTTTCTAGTTTATTATTATTATCTTTTAATAAATTATTCTCATTATTTAACTCATTATTTTGATTATTTAAATTGTCTATCTTTTTTTCTAAAATATCATTTCTTTCTTGTATATCAACTACCTTTTTTTCTGAAGAATTCAACTTTTCAAGACAATCATCATATTGTTTTTTAATACTTTCATAGTCTTCCGGAGGTACTATCAAATTGTTATTAGAAGCCATTAAAATCTCTTCTAATGCTTCACCAATTTTAATACCATTATTTTCTGCATTTTCTTTAAATTTTTCCCATTCTTCAATATTTCTTAATCTTGCAGTAGCTTGACCTGAAGTCATATATACACCATTTTATTTAATCAATTGAATGTTAACAAATGCTGTTGAAATGTTAACTTTTTTTTTTATTTGTTAACATTTGTTTTCTAAAAACATACTGAAAATATCTTCGTATCCGTGAATTACTAATTTCATCTGTACACTATTTTTCTAGTTATTTTTTTTGTTAACATTTTGTTAACATCATCCGTTAAGAATAATTATGTAATACTCTCTATTTATATTTTGTTAACAATATGTTTTCAATTGTTAACTATTTGTTAACATTTCACTATAATTTTTTCATTTGAAAATTCAAAAATATTTTTTTCCAACAAATTGGAAACACCATAATTTTTCAAGACCATATTTGTTAACTTTTTGTTAACATGTATTTTTTAAAAATTTCTTTGCCTATGAAAATATCCTCTTTTCGTTCGTAACTGGCAGTTATTCATGTTTTCAATTGTTAACATTTTAATGAAAAATGTTTTCTTTTTGTTATCATTTAATAACAAATATTTTCTGAGAATAAGTAATATTTTCATCTTGAAAACCGTTCATAAATTTTTGTTAACATTTTATTATATTTTGTTAACATTTTCCTTATTCATGTTTTCACAAAATCATTTTTTGTTAACAAATGTTTTCATTTCACATTTTTTGTTAACACTACACATTATTTTGTTAACATTTTCATTGCTTATGTTTTCACGAAATTGTTTTTTGTTAACAAATGTTTTCATTTCACATTTTTTGTTAACAGATTTAAAACAAATGTTAACAGTATCATTTCACTGAATAATTCTTAAATAAACTATAATAAGTAAAATAGTCCATATGGGGAAATAATTTAAAAAAAGTATAATTAAATGTTTTAAAACATTTAATTTGGTAAAGTTATGTAATCTGTGAGTTTAATGTTTTTAGCTTGAGCTTTTTCTTTGTTTTCAGGAGACATAAACAGTGCCAGATCTGCATAGTTATACTGTGCCTTTTTCAAGGAATCAATTATTGTAGATACTTCAGTTAATGGTTTTAATCCATTCTCTGTTTCCACCAAAACATTCATTTTCTTGAATGATAATTCTTCAGGCATGTCTATAATTACTTCTTCAGGTTCTATGTCTAATTTCTTAGCAATTGCTTCTTCAGCTTCAACTAAATATTTTTTATCCATTTCTACAATAGTTGACGGTTCTTCAAATTGGGCAAGATTTATTGTGTCTGTCTTCTTGTATAAATGTCTTGTATCAAGATTTCTCATAGTTTTTTCAGGCAAACCCGGAGTATTTCTTGTAATATTAATTAAATCACCATCATCTAAGTATCTTAATCCTCTTTCTGTTATAACTTCTTCTTCAAGTAATTTGGATAATGAGACTTTAAACATACTATTTACTATTCTGGTGGTGTGATGTTGATAAACTGTAGGGTACATGAAATATCTGGCAAGTAATGTTGATTCTGCTGCTTGAACACCTTTAGGTGACAGTACTAAATTATTTTCATCATAAGTTAAACTATAAATTAATCGTTCAGTATCGATAACTCCGTATGCAACTCCAGTATAATATGAATCTCTAGCTAAGTAATCCATTCTATCTACATCTAAATCTCCAGATATTATTTTACCGTATTTTGTTTTTCCATCAATTATACTTGTTATAAGTTTAACATCAAACCGTTCTTCTATTATGTCTGTAATATTGGAGTCTGCTATTATTTCTTTGGTAACAGTTTCATGTTTATTTTTCAATGCTTTTTCTGATACATGTGAAAATGGAGAATGTCCTATGTCATGTAAAAGTCCACATATTCTAAGTAATTCCACTACTTCCCTGTCTAATCCTAATGTGGTTCCAACTTTATTTGCTAAAAAGAGGGTACCAATAGAATGTTCAAACCGTGTGTGGTTAGCACCAGGGTAAACAAGGTTTGTGAAACCTAATTGTTTAATTCTTCTTAACCGTTGCATTTCGATAGTATCTACTATCTTTAATTCATAATCGGTTAAATGTAAATCTCCATGGATACTATCTCTGATAAATCCCATTTTTAACAACTCTTTATTTATTATATTAATTCACTTATTTCTTTTTTATTAAGTTTTTGTATACGTTCTACACCTTTAATTTCTTTTATAACTTTCACTACTGATTTAGGTACTAAATCTTGCCAATTTTCATTATTTAAAATTCTTTTTCTCACTTCGGTTCCTGAGTATTCGGTTCTATTAAATAATGGTGGTTGAATTACATAAATGTTTTCTTCTTCAAATAATTGCTGTACTAAACTGTTTCCAGAATATACTTTATTAAATGGTGGGGTTAGCATTTTTACATGTCCCACCCATAAGGAATTACACGTGATATCTTCCAGTGGTATGATATAGTATCTTGATGGATCTATGTTATATTCCCTTAATGCTTTTGTTAACATTAATATTCTTTCACCACCAGTAAAAGGATTTGAATTTGTATGACTTTTCTCAGCACTACCAATTCCTATAATCAATTCATCAACTTCTTTTAATGTTTCATTGATTACACTTATGTGACCTTTATGGACTGGTTGCATTCTACCAATTAATAATCCTCTTTTGCCATTCATTGTAATTCACATTTTCCCTAATTTTTGATTATTGTTTTCTATTTTATATTTTTCTATTATTTATAGTTTTCAATCATTTATCCGCTAAAATTATTTATTTTCATTAAAAAATTAAATTTTTTGAATATTCATTTCACCATTTCTTAATTTTTCATTCGTATTTTCTCATTTAAAAATTTATTTTTCTTGTTTTAGTAAACTTTTTTTAAATTTTAAAATTGAAAATAAAAAAACTATAAATATTTCTTTAAGATATATTATAATATAACATTTTCTTATCATAGTCCTTTAGGGTAGTGGCAATCCTACGAGACTCTGGATCTTGTGACAGCGGTTCGACTCCGCTAAGGACTATTTATCTTCTTATTTTTTTGCTTGGTGTTATTTATGACAATAAATTATTCTGAAGAAATTTATAACGAGGATTTCTTTAATATAATAAAAAAAGACAATGCTATAGTTGTAAATTTAAACTATGAAAACAATTTATTAATATCCTCCTGGTTAAATGGTGGAATTTGTCATAATATGAAACATGTGGTTAATCAATCATTGGAAGAACAGGATTTTGATGATTTAATGGATGTTGATTATAACACTTTTCAAGAAAATAAGTTCATACATTTGGATTTGAATCCAAATAAATCTACAGGATTAATGACTTCTGCTTGTATGGATAATTATGCTATTTCTACTAAAAAATATGAACAGTTATCAGTCACTTCAATTGTTACTGCAGGTGCAGATAAAAATGGGGTAAAAGCGGGGGATAATGCATCATTTTACGAGTATAAAAATCATTATTTTAGGCATTTTGGAACAATAAATATTATAACAATAATTAATGCAAATTTGCAGGATGGTGCTCTAGTCACGGCATCTATAACTGCCACGGAAGCAAAAACCAGTGTTCTTCAGGATTTAAAAGTTGAAAGTCAATATTCTAATTTTATATCAACAGGTACGGGTACGGATGGAATATGCATAATTTCTAACAAAAATAGTGAGAATAACTTGGAAAATGCTGGTAAACATTCCAAACTTGGTGAATTAATAGCACAATCTGTTCAAGATGCTACTAGAAAAGCATTGTATCTTCAAACGTTTATGTCTATTGATTTTCAAGCTACCGTTTTAAGCAGATTGTCCAGATTTCACATTACTTTTGATGATTTTTATAATTCTCAAAACGTTGATAAGGTGGAATATGCCAGTAAATTTTATTGTTTCAACAGGAATAAAGAAAACGTTGCATTTATCAGCAGCATCATTAATCTGATTGATGAGGTGCAATTAAATCTATTGGACATTGAAGATATAACAAGAGTAATACGGGAATTAATATACAACCATTTGAATGTGGATGTCAATGATAAAAAAATAGATAATATTGATGATATTATAGATTTATTAATTAAATCTATTAATCAACATTTATTTGATTAGTATTATGGGTAATTGTATTGTTTTAATTACATTCTGTGCAAAACTACCGAGAAGTGTGCTTGTCAAGCCTGTTTTTCCATGAGTACCTAACATAACACAGTCTGCTTCACTTTTTCTAGTGATTGTAACAATATCATACTTTGGACTGCCATAAATAGTCATACTTTCACATTCAACCTTATTTTCTATAGCATATTCAATAATTTCATTTAAGTATTCCTGGGCTTTTTTTTCTAATTCATCGTAAGGTGCTGTAAGGCTTTGATCTATAATGTGCGTTACAATTACTTTTCCGCCAATTTTCTTTGCAAGATGTACTGCTTCACGTCCTGCTTTATTAGCTAACTGTGAACCATCTGTCGGAACTAATATTTTTTCAAACATATTCTTTTCCTCCTATTTACTTTCCATTTCAATAAAATCATTTGTTACTTTTTCAGGATCTCCTTCTTCAATCAATTTACCTTTATTTATCAGTATACTTCTTGTTGAAACTTCTTTAACAAATTCCATTGTGTGGCTTACAAGTATTATTGTAGTGCCAAATTTTTCATTAATTTTTTTAAGTGAATTTGCAACCTGTCTTAATGTAACTGGATCCAAATCTCCGAATGGTTCATCAAGTATCATGATATCCGGTTTAGATGCTAGAACAGTTGCCATTGCAACCCGAACCTTTTGACCTCCTGATAATTCTATAAATTGTCTGGTTAATAAGGGTAAAGGTAAGTCAAGAGCTTCAAATACTGGTTTAGAATACTCAATCACTTCTTCTATTTTAATATGAGGGAATAACAAATCCAATACTTCTGGACTTAAGTTAATTTTTTCCAGTTTAATTATGGCTTCGGTTTTAGATAAATCCGTTAACTGATAAATGATATCTAAAGCTTCTTCACTGATACCTATTTCTTCAGCTTTTTCCTGTGCATATTTGTATGTGTCATCAGTCTTTGGGGATATTTTATAAGCTAGCTGTTCAATAATGGGTGTATGGGGTGTAAGTGCAAATTCCTGATGCATGAATCCCATATTTTTTCTAATATGCATTCTGCTTTCTCCGAAATCATTCATGTCAACCCATTTATTGTCTGTTAAAATGGATATATTTCCACTGTCTGGTTGTTCAAATCCGGCAATCATTTTTAATATTTCTGTTTTTCCAGAACCTGTTGGACCTATTATGGATAGTATTTCTCCTTTGTTAACTTCAAAATTCACGTCTTCTATTGTTAATACATGTCCTCCCCTAAATAAGTAGAAATCTTTTGTTAAATCGTTAACTTTTATTATTGGTTTGGTTCTGTCCATTTTTGCTATAGGATATTCTTCTTCTTCATCTTTTAAGAAATCACTAATTACTTTATTTGGCGTATCCACTTCCACTACTTTACCATTAAACATCAGCATGATTCTGTCTGCCATATATTCCTGTATTTCTGGCTGATGGGAAACAATAATTACGGTTGTTTTATATTTGTCATGTATTCTTTTAATGGTATCCAATACTTCTTTTCTTTTTTTGGGACTGCTCATGGTTGCAGGTTCATCCAACAGTAATATTTCAGGTTTTTTAGCCAGTTGTCTTGCAAGAACCAGTCTTTGTTTTTCTCCACCACTAAGAACAGGAGCAAAATGATCGGCTTTTTCTTTTAATCCAACAGTTTCCAATATGTCTAAAGCTTCATCGATATATTCATCTCTGATGGCATTTATGTCGCCTGTTGATTCATCTCCTGTTTTTATTCCATATAATTTGTGAATGACATTATCAACAGCAGTTTTGGACCATAAACCAAATGATCTTTGTAGATGAATTGCTGTTTTATTTTTAAGTTCATTTTTGTATTCATTGTATGTTTTGGGAGTAATTACCATATCGTCTATTGTTATGGTTCCTTCATCAAATTCTTCCACTCCCCTAAAAATACGCATTAATGTAGACTTTCCGGATCCGCTTATTCCCATTATCCCAAATATTTCGTTGTCCTTAATTTCAAAGGAAATATTGTCCAATGCTTTTATCATGTTGTTATCTTTTAATTTGTAAATTTTAGTTAAATTTTCTACCTTTATCATGTATTGTCTTCCTGTATGATAACTTTTCTATTACTATATTGTAAATAATTTATAATTAATTTTGAGATTCACTTTTTAGTAATAATTTTTTAATAATTGTTATCAAATTTTATTATCTTAATTTCCATTTTTAATGATTAAGTAATATCTAATTTAAAAAATTGTAATGATTTATCATGAGTTTTTAATTTGAATGGCGATAATATGTTAATTATCAATATAAAAAAAAATATATATATACTATTGAGTTTAATTAATATTTAGAGAATAATAAAAAAATAAGAGTATGATTATTCTCTGTAGAAAAAGAGAAATGGAGACAATAAAACATTTGTATTAAAGTATTATTTTGTTATGCGGGGTAAATGTTAATAACAGCTTTTGATTTAACATCGTAGGCGTTATTAGTTATTTATTTAAAGTATAAAAATTTAGAAATCATGTATAATATGGTTTCAGTAAAAAATCTCTATAATCTTTTTCTTTCTAATGATAAACTATTTTTAATAAATATATAAATTTTTAAAAAAGTTCTTTTTTCAACAAGAATTTGTTTTATTTCTCTATTTCTATTAATTCATCGTAAAGGATGTCATTTATTATTTTTACATTAAAATCTAGTTGTTTTATGGGGTGTTGTTCTTGGGATCCGTTAAATAGTTCCATGTCCTAAAATCTCAAAAAAGATTATTTTTCATTCATTGTAGTAAAAAATTTGGAATTTCTAATTATAATTTCATTTCTTTTTAAGTGATTTCTTGAATTATTATCTATAATATTTTTCATTATAATGTAATGAATTTTAACAGTATTTTCCATTATTTTAATGGTGATTTTTAAACGACTTAATTAACAATGTCACATCTACATGTTCCAATAATTTTTTATTGAATGAATAAATAATACATAATAGAAACAGAAAAATAGTTTAATGGGGTTTATAACAAAAATAAATCAATTTAAAGTGTATATTTAGTTTAAAACTTTTTCAAAGACTTTAAAATGCTTTAACCCCCTATATTTATCATAAACTTCTATTGAATCAATATGTTCAAAATCAAACTTTTTATATAGATTTTCAGCAGGTAAATTGTTTTTAACAACACTTAAACGTATACTTTTAACAGAATTTTCCTTTGCTTGGTTAAATGAAAAATTCAACATTTCTTTTCCAATACCTTTACGTTTATGACTTGGATTTACCGCAACAAGATGGATGTAATATACGTTTTCATTTTCAAGATCAGTGTTCCATTTAATATTTTCATAACCGGGATTGGGTTTATGATTAATGACGATTGATGATACAATTTCAGAATCTATTTCTCCAACATATACTTCGTTTGACTTGATTAAATCTATAATATATTCTTCTCGAGGATATATTCCGTATTCCCATTCAGGAGTGAATTTATTGTTTTTTATCTTATCAATTAGGTCTTTATATAAATCCAAAACAATGTCAATATCATCACATTTTGCTTTTCTAATATTTAACATCTTTATCTCCTCATTAACGTCTAATTTCGTTCGTTTAATAAAAAAAACCATTGAATATACTGTTACTTGTTGATAAAATACATGCGCTACAATTATAGTAAAAAATCGCATGTCCTTTAATTCCTAAATTTATGTAATTTGTTCTAATATATAAATCTATTTTTATTATTAACTTTTCAATTTGTTTTGAAAAATTGTTAAATGAGTAATTGATTATGATTTAAATTTAAAATTCTAAAATAATATTTAATTAAATTTTTTTAATAAAATGAAATGGGATATTGGTTCTGAAAATCTGTGAAAAATCATATTTGATTATTATTTTTTTCTCTGCTTGGATGAAATGTCTATTTTTTAAAATGACAGTTTATTTTTAGTTCGTTATATTTTTATATAACGAAATAAAATCTCTTATCTCCCGTCAATAATTGGCAGACATTCTAGTCAAATATATTACCTACAAATCACATAATACATTTTACTCTTAATATTTTCCAATATGACTACATTGCACTATGAATTACAAAATAGGAGTGATAATCTTGAATAAGATCATAGAAATGCTTGGAAATATTGAAACTCGCAACAACATAGAAATATTATATGCTGTAGAAAGTGGTAGCAGAATTTATGGATTTGCAAACAAAGACAGTGATTATGATGTACGTTTTGTATACAAACGACCACTGAAAAAATATCTGAACATCATACATCCAAAAAAAGATGTAATTAATTTCATGTCTAAAGATAAGAAGTATGATCTGGTTGGTTGGGATATAAATAAAGCATTATACTTACACTACAAAAGCAATCCTACATTGAGGGAATGGATATTATCTCCAATTAAATACAAAGATAATCCACAGTTATTTGAAGATTTACCGAAATTCAATTTGGAAAATCTATATCAGCATTATTATTCATTAGCTAAATTCAATTACAGAAAATATTGCACTGATGATTTAACAAAATTTAATCATAAAAAGTACTTGTATGTTTTTAGAGGATTATTGTCCTGCCAATACATAAATAAATATAATCGGGAGCCACCAATTAATATAAATGAACTAAAAACACATTTTCCGGAAGTATTGGAACAAATAAATATTCTAATAAATTATAAAGAAATATCTAAAGAACAGTTAATCGAATACAATTCATTGGTTCAAAATCTTTTCAAAAAATTATATAAAAAACCATCCAAGGTGCTTGTTGATGATAAAGATAGGTTAAAGATTGAAGAATGTTATAACAACAAATTTTTAGAGATTGTTCTGTGAAAAAATTAATATCTTATTAAAATTATACATTAATATAATTACAGTCAGGGTGATATGATGGAAATAGATAATATTTTAGACGCATTAGCATATAATGATGTGGAATCCATAACTCAATATTGTGAATGCACATACAAAGATAAAACAATAGAATTTAGATTGGTAAACGATGAATTCGGTGTAATTGATGATATTGAATTTCAAGTAAATGATGATGAATGGTCATTTGAATATCCCGGCGAAATTGATGAAGACACAGAAATGATTCTTAAGGCAATTGACGAAGCACCATACGAAGTTTTCCATAAAAGTGATGTTGGAGCAACTTTGAAACTAAATCATGAAAGTATTAAACCGCAAAATTTACCGGCGCATCTGAAAAATACAGAATTCTACGTGGATGAGGAAGAGGGAGTATTCAACTTTTTACTTGTAAAAAATATTGTAGAACTTGAATAATAACAAAATAAGTTTTTATGGTTATTTTTTTTAACTTTTTAACCTTCTTTTCTTCTTTTTTAGACTATTTTTTGATAATTTACAGTTCATAACAAAAAAATAATTATGGTGGTTATTTGGAAGGGTATGGATTGTTTTTTGTGTATTTTTCACCATTGACATACAATGCATATTCCCCATATTCGATGTTTCCCCTATTTTCAAGACTTGTTACATGACCGTCTCCAGTCAGAGTCCAACTGCTGCCAGAATCGATAGATACGCTGGTGTTACCATAAGTATCGTCAGAATTAATGGTTCCAGTATAATCACTATCCTTCATGTTGAATACTAATGAGCTAATTTCATCAACACAAATGTTTCCATCCAATTTTTCCTTAACAGCATTGAATTCCAGGTCACCACCGTTACTGCCAACATCACCCCACTGATTCTGGCCAGAAACATCCAATAATGTTCCACTACCAAATGACAATTCACATCCGGTTATATTTATAATGGCCTTGGTGTTTGTCACGTGGAACATAGGAGCTTTTGAATAATGCTCAGAATTTTCATCAATGCTTAATTTGGTATTTGTTGCATCCAAAGTTGCAGTACCGACATTAGCATCCCCACTCATACTTTGATAAATGAATATTCCACCAAGATCCACATATTCACCATTTTCTTCACGATTTCCTCCGGCAAAACTATTGAAATCACAATCATTCATTGTTATACTGTTTTTACCTTCAATACAGGCAATCTGTGATACATAAGCAGTACCTTTACAATTGCTTACAGAAATATCTCCCGTTGAATAAATAATTGGAGAACCTCTGCCAGTTCCATTGTCTACTCCAGTGTTTAATTCACTGTTGTCCACAACCACAGTGCCTTCTCCACGATCAGTTGCCAGTGCTGCACAACTACCTCCACGAGTGTTGATTAACACATTATCTGCAGTGACATTTCCACCATATGTTGCATCTATTCCTCGTGATTTATCTTGGTACGTGTTAATAATCACATTATTCATAACAGCATTGGCTCCACCAGAAGAATAATCTTCACCAGAAGTATCAGTCATTGGAACATTGTTTCCATTGTTATCACCGGTTGGTTGTTCTTCAGGCATGGAATCTGGTTGTTCACCATTTCCACCTTCGGGTATCCCCATTGGTTGTCCACCATCACCATTTTCAGGCATACTTGGTGGTTGTTCATTAGACATCATATTTCCATTCGAATTGCCTGTTGAACTTTCATCATTTGGCTGGGCATTTGTTACAAACACGGCATTGGATCCTGTTGAATTGGTGTAAATTTCAACATCATTAATTGTTGCAGATGAACCTTTCTTGACAAGAATTGCCGAATTAGTACCGTAGAAATCCACATTATCGCTATTATCACTTGAATCTCCCGTTTTATTGACTACAGAATCTTTAATATTTAATGTTGAATTGTTTTCAACTAATATGGCATTAGTATCTGCTTTATCTGAAGAAAATAATTTCTTTTCCATGTTCCGTTGCTCAGAAACTATGATATTATTCTCTGCCTCTAATTGGGAAATGTCTATCTGACTATTTTCAATAGAATGATTTCCATTGAATGCAGCATAAATTCCACAACAGGCTAGAATAACCAGGATTAATCCTATAATAATTTTGTATTTCAAGAATATCACCATCTCTTATCATCAATATGGATTGGCATTATGTTATTTACACATCTTTGCTTCATATTCTTTAGCAAAATCCTCTTCAAATTTAACTTTTTTAAGAACGTTCTTAAATTCACTAACAGGTAAAGCACCAGGAATTGCGTGTTTATTATTAAAAATAAAGTATGGAACTCCCCGAATACCAGTATCCAATGCTACTCGCTCATCCAATTCAACTTCCTTATCAAATTTGCTACTTTCTAAGACTTCTTTTACTTCTTCTTTATTTAACCCTGATTCAAGGGCTATGTTTTCTAACACTTCCTTGTCGGCCAATTCCAAATTCTTAGTAAAATAAGCTTCAAATAACAGATAACTAAACTTATTTAAAATTTCCTGATTATTGCTTTGAATTGCCAGTTTTGTTAAACGATGGGCATTTCTGGTATTTGTAAACCTTGATTTGTCATATTTCATTTCCAAACCTTCAGCAACAGCCCATTCCATAATTTTATCTATCTCTTTTTGAGCGTCATCTGGTGACATGTTGTATTTTTCACCAAATCGTTCTAAAGTACTTGATTGGCAGGTTTCAGGGGCATCAGGGTCAAGTTCAAAAGAATGAATATCCATTTTCACATCCTTTAATTTTAGTTCTTCAATTGCTTTGTTTAATCGTGTTATTCCAATATAACAGTATGGACAGTTATAATCAATCCAGCAGGATATTTTCATTATTTTTCACCTCATTCTTATTTGTTAATGTTAAATTTTTATTTTGTTAAGTGTTGTTACCCTTGTTATTGGTTTGTGTGTCTTTTATTTGTGAAGAACTATCATCGGAGGGGTTAGAATCATCATTGCCTGTAGGATCTATTTGATTTTCTGCATCTTGAGGGGATTGGCTTTGTTGAACAGAATCTGCCTGGTTGCTAGGTAAATTAAAATTGTAATCCTTAGTTTCTGAAAATACGAGTAATCCCACTAATATGATGGCAACTATTATGATAATTTTTTCAGGTTTTTTCATGCACTTTCTCTCCTTTTCTTTTTTTCCAAAAATATTTTCCTAAAATTATTATAACTATTTTAAGATATTTAAAATTATTTGTCATAAATTTTTAAATAACATATATTTAAATAATTAATAATCTTTATATATAATTACACTCAATCTTATTATTGGACTTGATAATATGAACAAAATTATTCAATGGGTTCTATTAGGAACAAAGGGTTCTGAGAATAGAATCAAGATTATTAAGAAAATTAAGGAAAAACCTTATAATATTAATCAATTATCAAAAGAGTTAAATCTAAATTACCGTACGGTAAAACATCATATTGCTAAACTTAAGGAATTAAAACTTATTGAGTCTTATGGGGAAAGATACGGTAAATTATACTTTTTATCTGACCTAATGAGTGAACACTATGATGAATTAATGGAATCTCTTAAAAGTATGGAAATGAACAGAGCAATGATTGCTTAAATTCCATACTAAACTATTTTTGCACTGATTTTTATGATGTCCGAGCTTGAAAAGTTAAAAGCGGGATTAGACTATTGTTATGATGATGAAGAAGTTATTGCAGTAAAGAATAATGCTATTTGTCAATGTGAAAATTATAATGGTATTGATCCTTTAGATAGAAATAAACGTGTTTCACAGTTAAAACTGATGTTGGGCAAAGCGGATGACACTACTGTGATAGAAAAGTATTTTAATTGTGATAATGGGAAAAATATCTTTGTTGGAACTAATTTTTTTGCGAATTATCATGTAACTATTTTGGATGTGAATGAAGTTCATATTGGAGATAATGTGATGATTGGTCCAAACACATTAATATCTACAGTAGGTCATCCCATATCACCGAGAGGTAGGCGAGATCATATTGCTGTAACAGAACCTGTGACTATTGGTGATGATGTATGGATTGGTGGAAATGTTACAATTCTTCCAGGAGTAACAATAGGCAGTAATGTCGTTATAGGTGCAGGTGCCGTAGTAACAGGTGATATACCCGATAACTCGTTAGCTGTGGGTGTACCTGCTAAAGTCATTAAAGAAATAGAAAATGATTTGGAATGAAAATATTGTCAGAAATAGTAAGTTATTGGAAGAACATCTTCCATAAACTTTTTTGTTAAATATTATTTTTTTGATTAACGTTATATTAATTCAAAATTGCTTTTTTTACTTATTTTTGTATCAAAGGTGGGATTACCCTCCTATTAGAAGGATTGGCAAATAATATAATACGGTAAATATTACAATTAATTCGACTAGTAATTTTACCACATCTTTTGTACCGTTATCCATTTGTTCACCTTCTTTGTTTAACAAAATCTTTTTATTGGGATATTGTTAAAATATATTACATAAATTATTTTATTTATGTACAATTTTTTCATTTGTTTTTCATAAATATATATAAGTTTTGGTATGCCTAATTTCATAGTATTTTTTTATGATTTTTTTTTAATAATTGAGCTTTTGACATAATTAGTTTTTATGATTGAACCTCTCCATCTTGTAGAA
>MVAA01000045.1:0-259 GCA_003266105.1 Methanosphaera sp. rholeuAM6 | reverse complement strand
ATATGCTGCATAGTTTACTGGATGGGTAAAATCTGTCTACCTGTATGAAATTTCTATTATTCCAAGATGACTTGTATTTTAATGTGTCTGTGAATTTGCCGATACTTATCTTTTGTAGTTTAGAGGATAATCTGTTGTTTTGCATCATTGCTTTAATGTTTAGAGTTTCCATACAAATATTCTGATATTCGGAAACAATTTTATGACTGATTTGATCAATGTAATCCTGTATTTTATTGGTTTTCTTATCTGTCCACTT